>NZ_JAQOSO010000100.1 GCF_030068505.1 Roseofilum capinflatum BLCC-M114 | reverse complement strand
GGGAATGGGGAATGGGGAATGGGGAATGGGGAATGGGGAATGGGGAATAGGGAATGGGGAATAGGGAATGGGGAATGGGGAATGGGGAATGGGAAAGCCATTTTTCACGCTATAATTCCCATTTTACAGGATTTTTATAGGAATACATTTTGCCTGATTTTCCGCCAAAACTGGCACAATTTTCAATCCCTCATAGGGATTTAAGCGCATTTCAACTTGATTTCGCAAGTCGGAATCCCGGTGTGAATGCATATCTCGTTTCAATCCCTCATAGGGATTTAAGCGCATTTCAACTTTATATAGAAACTTTTCTCTCCGCTTATTTCAACATCCCGTTTCAATCCCTCATAGGGATTTAAGCGCATTTCAACCCCCTTTTTCTTTCCTTAAGTCTTCTTCTTCTCTTTCCAGTTTCAATCCCTCATAGGGATTTAAGCGCATTTCAACCTGGATTTAGTAGGGGGTTCCACGCGCTGTAATCGGTTTCAATCCCTCATAGGGATTTAAGCGCATTTCAACGTGGGGTAATGATGATTTATCGAAATCTAGCAAAGTTTCAATCCCTCATAGGGATTTAAGCGCATTTCAACGATCGTTATTTCTTGCGTTTGTTTTGTCGGTTGTGGTTTCTTGTTTCAATCCCTCATAGGGATTTAAGCGCATTTCAACTGCGCCTTTGCGATCGCTTGCAGCTTCCACAAAAGTTTCAATCCCTCATAGGGATTTAAGCGCATTTCAACCAAATGGTCTAAAAGCTTATGCCCCGTCGCTTTTTGTTTCAATCCCTCATAGGGATTTAAGCGCATTTCAACATGAGTTTTGGGCGGGAGCGTTGCCCACTGCACTATTGTTTCAATCCCTCATAGGGATTTAAGCGCATTTCAACATTGAGAGAAAGGGCGATCGTCTACCGGAGCTTGTTTCAATCCCTCATAGGGATTTAAGCGCATTTCAACGCTACTCTAAATCTGGATCTCTCTGGGAGCGCAGAGGGGGCACTGTTTCAATCCCTCATAGGGATTTAAGCGCATTTCAACTGCTGGCGGTTGAGACCCTTGCTCTATTTAGTTTTCCAGGTACATTTCCGACGCACACCCCTAATCTTAGCAGAGGGCGGCTGAAAAAACAAGCCCAAATCGCTGAAACCCTTGCCCTGTAAGGGCCGACGCTGTGTCGATACTTCAAATCGCTACAACCCAGACTGGATAAGGGATAGAGGCATTTAATCCTTAAACCCATTTTCCATACCTCCCCAGCGTCGGAAAAGAGCAAGCTGATCGGCGAATCTCACCATAGCCCCCTTCTCTACCCAGTCCTCGAATTCAGTAGAGAGTCGATTCGATACCTAAACGGTTAAGATCCCGTTCAATTTGCAGTCCCAAGCGGCGGTTGTGGGGGTCGGTGCGCCGGGCTTTTTGTAGGTAGAGTTGGGCCTTTTCTAGTTGATTGTGTTTGAGTAAATGTTGACCCTGGGACTGATAAGTAATCGCTTGCCATTGCCGCACTTCCGGATCGAAGGGGAGGCGATCGCGCAACGCTTCTACCAAGGCGATCGCCCTCGGAAAGCGCTTGTTCTTTAACAACTCTCGCAGTTGCTCATAGGAACTTTGTTTTAACTGTTGATCCTGGGGACTCAAAGGCGGAATTTTCACCTTCCGGGGAACTGGACTAGGTGAGGGAGTCGGAGAAGTCGGAGTCGCTTCAGGAGGGGGATGGGAAAACGCTTCAAATCCCAATTCAGTATCGGTAACCTCAGAAATCTCTTTTAACAGAATTTCGTAGGCTTGAGTTAATTGAATAAATTTATCCTTAGCTTGTCTATCTCCCGGATTCACATCTGGGTGACACACTCGTGCCAAGCGCCGATAGGAAGCCTTAACCTCCGCAAAAGAGGCCCCCGGCTTCAAGCCCAAAACTCGATAATAATACGCAATATTCATCCCCACACATTAACAACGATACACTCCCCGATTCCTTAACTCTGTGGATAACCCCTCCCCATACAGGGATTTTCGCGCTTTATCCCCTTTTGAAGGGGGGGATCTTGTTCCCCCTCTCCCGTCGGAGAAGAGGGGCAAGATCGGTTATCCCTCACTCAACTAAACCCGGTCTACAATCACCTTATCGATCAGACCGTATTCTTTCGCCTCTTCAGAAGACATGAAATAATCTCGGTCGGTATCCTTTTCGATTTTCTCTAGGGGTTGATTGGTGTGTTTAGCCATTAGCTCGTTTAACTGGGCACGAGTGCGGAGAATTTGTTGAGCTTCAATTTGAATATCCGTCGCTTGTCGTCTGCCCACACCACCGAGGGGTTGGTGAATCATAATCCGAGAATGGGGAAGGGCTAACCGTTTACCGGGACTGCCCGCAGCCAGTAAAAAGGCTCCCATGGAAGCGGCTAACCCGACGCAGATGGTGATCACTTCTGATTTAATATGCTGCATGGTGTCATAAATAGCCATGCCTGCGGTCACCGAGCCACCGGGAGAATTGATATAGAGATAAATGGGCTTATTCTGGTCATCGGAGTCTAGGTAGAGCATCACCGCTACCAGTTGGTTGGCTAAACTATCTGTGACTTCGCGACCGAGGAAAATAATTCGCTCTTGATAGAGGCGATCGTAAATATTAATCCACCGTTCGTAAGGACTTCCGGGGAGACGATAGGGAACACTAGGAACACCGATAGGCATAGGAAAATACCAGAAAAAATGAACAACAAAACAAAAAGCAAAGCGTTAATCGCCCAGAATTAGGAACTCATGGCAGGCATGGGCTGGGGAAGATCCTTGGTACTGGCTAATACTTTATCAATTAACCCGTATTCTTGGGCTTCTTGGGGAGTGAGGTAGAACATGCGATCGGTATCTTTAGAAATTTTCTCTACCGGTTGCCCCGTATTCTCGGACAAAATCGAAAGCATGGTCTGTTTATTGTCCAGCACTTCCTTGGCCCGAATTTGGATATCCGTCGCTTGTCCTTGAGTCCCCGTTCGCGGTTGGTTGAGGATAATGGTTGCATGGCTGAGGCTGGCGCGACAGCCTTTCGTCCCAGCCGAGAGGATCATGGACGCGGTTCCCATGGCTTGACCGATGCAGATGGTATGCACGGGGGGTTTAATGTAGCTGAGGGTATCGCAGATGGCGAAGGCTTCCGTTTCAAACCCAACAGCTTCCCCTCCATACCAGGAGGTTCCGGTAGAGTTGATGTAGAAGTAGATGGGTTTTTCGGGACTTTCAAACTGTAGATACAACAGTTGGGCGACGATCAGTTCGGTCACATCAACACCGACTTGTTGTTTAACTTGATCGTCGGAAAATAGGGGCATCCCTAAATAGACGATGCGCTCCTTGAGGAGTAAGGAGGCCAGATCGGGGGGGGGAGTTCGATAATAGGCATCTCCATAGTAGGGAGACTGTACGGCCTTAATCGGTGTGTCCATAGACTAGGATTGCTGTTGAATGGCTATTTGTTAATATTTCTTATCCTAGCGCGATCTGGCGTACTGCGCTGGGAATGCAGACCTAGAGAGGTGGGTTTAGACTTCAGGAAACCAATCTTCATCCAGGACTTGGGATAAAGGAAGTTCTGCATCTTCGGGTAAATCAAAGAGCTTGGAGACGGATTTGAGCGCTACTGGATAGGCTTTGTCATAGAGGAGCGGTAGCTGCGATCGCAGGCTGGGGCTATCTTCGAGACGAGTGTCAATTTGCGCCCGGAAATTGACGATTTCTGCTGACCAATGATTACCACAGCGCTCTTTTTCAGCTTGCCAATATTTGAGTTTTAGTAAATGCTCTAAGAGGCGAGTGAGTAAACTGATTACCGCGCGTTTATCATTTTTGCCCATGCTTTCTAACTCTTCAATCAGATTATCCCAATCGATTTGATCGAAGTTTCGATTTCGTAAAGCTTCCACCGTTTCTTGTATCCATTGATGATAATCTCGATCGTACAAAAATCTGGCCACCATCGGTTAATTCTCCATAAAGCCCAACTTGATTTTATCTTTTTGCACTGTCCCATGCTCTGGCCATCTCCCCACTCCCCCACTAAAATGGTAAGTGGTAGTCTATGGTAAAGGGTTATGGAAGTTGGTTTAGAGGCTCTGTTAAGCGATCGCCACTTAGAAGCCACACAAACGAGTCAGCAACGACAGTTATCGGTGTCCATATCGGCGAAGGAGTCAGAAGCGGGGGCGCAGAATCTGCGGTTAAATTTATGTTTAATTCTCGATCATAGTGGTTCCATGGCGGGTCAACCGTTAAGGACGGTGAAACAGGCAGCCCTTAAGGTAATTGAACGCTTGCAGGAGGGCGATCGCCTGTCGGTAATTGCCTTTAATCATCACGCTGAGGTATTAATTGCTAATCAGGCTGTGGACGATCGCCAACAACTCACAAAGCTGATTGAGCGCCTCGAAGCGGATGGCGGAACCTCCATAGATGAAGGGATGCGTTTGGGAATTGAAGAAATTGCCAAGGGTAAACAGGATGCGGTGTCCCAGGTTTTCTTGCTCACGGATGGGGAAAATGAGCATGGCGATAACGATCGCTGCTTCAAATTAGCCACCTTAGCCACAGAGTATAAATTCACTATAAACACCCTGGGCTTTGGGGCCCATTGGAATCAGGATGTATTGGAACAGTTAGCGGATGCTGGGGGCGGAACATTGTCCTATATCGAACATCCAGAGGAGGCAATTACGGCGTTCTCGCGGCTGTTTGACCGGGTGCAGTCCGTGGGCTTAACCAATGCCTTTCTCAAGTTATCCTTCAATCCGGCGGTGCGCTTGGCGGAACTCAAACCCATCGCTCAAGTGTCCCCCGATACCATAGAACTCCCCGTACAGACAGAAGGAGATGGGGTTAAAGTACGGTTAGGGGATTTAATGAAGGATCAGCCCAGGGTCGTGTTAGCTAATTTGTATATCGGTCAGTTGTCCCTCGGAGAAGAGGCGATCGCCACGGTACAAGTCATTTATGATAATCCCGGATTAGGGGCAGAAGGCTTAGAGTCTGCCCCCGTGGACGTAACAGCAACGGTAACCGAAGCGTATAAACCGCAAACCGATCCTCAAGTCCAGTCCCATATGCTCACCCTAGCCAAATATCGGCAAACCCAAATTGCCGAAACCAAACTCAAAGCCGGCGATCGCCAGGGAGCTGCCACCCTGCTACAAACAGCCGCAAAAACCGCCTTGCAAATGGGCGATCGCAGTGCTGCCACCGTCCTCCAAGAAAGCGCCACTCGTCTGCAAGCTGGGGACGACTTGTCCGAGCAAGAGCGCAAGAAAACCCGCATTGCCTCTAAAACTCGTTTAGGATAAGCCTGAGACGATGGGGAAGAGAGCGACGTTTCAGAGGCTTCCCCCTCGTCTTTGTTCCAGCCCTAGTGGGGTTCCTTAGAAGTGTTAAGGATTGTGTCTTTGTAGATCATAGCTGAGACAGAGCTGTTTTATCTGTTCTACTCTTAGGATTTAACAGTCGTGTGGATAGGTTCGGATTTTATGTATAAACCTTTTATGGATTTTTTAGAACAGGAATTATTTAAGCGTTTCGATTTACAAAGTCAACCGATTCCGCCCGGTCTAGAACGTCAGGTGAGTAGCCGTGGGAAGCATCCGGCAACGATTCAAAGTTGGTGTTATCAATGCCCAGAATTGCGAAAAATTCGCTACACTTATATTGATGGGGGAGAAGCGTCCCAGGTCTTTAATAGTGTCATTTATCCCAGTTATGAGTATGAGTTACCCCTGCTAGGAATTGATTTTCTCTCGTTTGGGAAACATAAGATTTTGGTCGTGATGGATTTCCAGCCCCTGTTTCGCCATCCGGACTATCTCGAAACCTATATTCAACCCATGAAAGGGGTGCGCGATCGCTACAGCAATTTGGCCCAAAACTTAGAAATGAAGTTTTATGATGCCAATCAATATTTCTCCCCCTATCTCTTGTTTGCCAAAACCGATGCCGAAACAGTACAAACCAAGCTATTTCAGGCCTATAAAGATTACTTGAATCTATATTGGGAATTGCTCGATCGCGCTCAACCCCTAACCGATCCGACAGCAATAGAGAGAATCCGCACAGCCCAACGGGATTACGACCAGTATAGTGCCGATCGCGACCCAGCATCTGGCTTATTTAGTAGCTACTTTGGCCATGAATGGTCAGAGCGGTTTTTATATGAGTTTTTGTTTGATGGAGCCAAACCGTTAGCCGTGAGTGTCCAATAAGCAGGATCGAGAGAACTCCTATGGTGAGTTGTTTATATGAACCCTTTTTGGAATATGCGATCGCCTATCTCCAAGAACACCTAGACCTACAACCCTATCCTATTCCCCCAGGCTTTGAGTCGAAACAAGCGACGGTCGGTAAGGGCCAACGTCAATCTGAGGTCTTGACTACCAGTAGCGCGTTTCAGACGGACAAGCTGCGGCAAATTCGCGCCGCCCATGTCCAGGGAGGCGAAGCGCTACAGGTTCTCAATTTTGTTATTTTTCCCCGTCTCAACTACGACTTACCGTTTTTTGGCGCAGATTTAGTCACCTTACCGGGAGGCCATCTCATTGCCTTAGACATGCAACCCCTGTTTCGGGACGACCCCTCCTATCAGGAAAAATACACTCAGCCCATTTTGCCCCTCTTTGAGAACCATAAACAGCATTTACCTTGGGGGGGCGATTTTCCCGAAGAAGCTCAACCCTTTTTCTCGCCCGCGTTTTTATGGACTCGTCCTCAAAAAACAGAAGTGGTTCAAGAGCGAGTTTTTGCCGCATTCCAGGATTACTTGTGTGCTTACGTGAAGTTGGTGCAAGCGGCTCAACCGGTTGAGGAGCCAGAAGAATTGCTACAAATTAAACAGGCTCAGTTAAGATACATTCGCTATCGAGCAGAGAAAGATCCCGCTAGGGGAATGTTTACACGGTTTTATGGCCCAGAGTGGACGGAGGAATACATTCATGGGTTTTTGTTTGATTTGGAACAAAAATTAGGGAGTCAGGGGTAAGATGAGAGCCGAAGAGGGAAAGAAAGAAATTGAGTTCGGAAAATATGAAGTTTTGTAAATAGAGATTAAGCTTTGTATCGATAACCCAGAAGCCGCGAAGACCTAAAAACAGGCGTAATTCAGGCGGATCATCGGGAGGGATTTCTTGTCCTGGCGATCGCCTTGCCCCTGGAAAATCCAAGCCCCAAGGATCGGGTGTAATCCCCTTGTCCTGGGATTTTTCCAGGGATCTCCCTGAAGGGGGCGATCGCTGTTGGAGGAGATGAGAATCTTAATAATATGTAACAAATAAAGACTCAACATCATTGTATAAGAGTTAAGTGAAGGGCAAAAAAACAGTCCAACCAGAACCAAAGCACCAATTTACAGTGCTTTTTGGCGTTCTCATCCGAAGCCCTAAGTTTCTCAGATTTCTAAAACCAGTCTGAGACTTTTGACTTCATCCCGATCTCAGGTAAACTGAATCGAGAATTCCAAATTCATGGTTTTGGAGCTGTTGTTCAAGTCCGTCCCGGTAGCTTGACCAGCTTGCACTTGTTGAACTGATTCTTTAACCAGAATCTAGACCTACTTAAATAGGAGATTTAGTCAATGTTCGATGCATTCACAAAGGTGGTTTCTCAGGCTGATGCTAGAGGCGATTACCTCTCTGATAGCCAGCTCGACGCTCTGAAGGCTATGGTAGCTGATGGCAACAAACGCATGGATGCTGTTAACCGCATCACCGGTAACGCTTCCACCATCGTTGCTGATGCAGCTCGCGCCTTGTTTGCGGAACAACCCCAGCTTATCGCTCCTGGTGGAAATGCTTACACCAGCCGTCGTATGGCTGCGTGCTTGCGCGATATGGAAATCATCTTGCGTTATGTAACCTACTCTATCTTCGCTGGAGATGCCAGTGTTCTCGAAGATCGTTGTCTCAATGGTCTGCGTGAAACCTACCAAGCTCTAGGAACTCCTGGTGCTTCCGTAGCTGTAGGCGTAAGCAAAATGAAAGATTCGGCGATCGCCATTGTTAACGACCGCAATGGAATCACCCCTGGAGACTGCTCTGCTCTAGTATCTGAAATTGCTGGATACTTCGACAAAGCAGCTAGTGCAGTAGGCTAAGTTTAACCATTGGTGAAGATAGACCCCATTGGGTCTCGATTCTGCTTCAAATTTCTATTTTTGAAACCCTTGCAAAACAACTCGTAGGAAGATACATCAACCATGAAAACACCTCTGACTGAAGCAGTTGCGGCTGCTGACTCCCAAGGTCGCTTTCTCAGCAACAGTGAAATCCAAACCGCTTTTGGTCGCTTCCAAAAAGCTGAAGCGTTCATCGATGCGGCTAAAACCTTGACTCAGAAAAAAGACCAGCTCGTTCAGGGAGCAGCCCAAGCGGTGTATAACAAGTTTCCTTACACCACCCAAATGCAGGGAGCTAACTATGCTGCCGACCAACGGGGTAAAGACAAGTGCGCCCGTGACATCGGTTACTACCTGCGGATGGTTACCTACTGCTTAATTGCCAATGGTACTGGCCCCATGGATGAGTATCTGATTGCTGGTATCGATGAAATCAACCGGACTTTTGAACTGTCCCCCAGTTGGTACATCGAAGCGCTGAAGTACATCAAAGCTAACCATGGTTTGACTGGAGACGGTGCTACCGCTGCTAATAGCTACATTGACTATGCCATCAATGCTTTAAGCTAGTCATTGCTTAAACGATAGGGCCCGGAACTCTAGACAGGTGAATGTCAAAAGCTGACATCTGTTTGGAGTTCCGGGCACAGTTGTGTTTAAATCTCTTGTGTTGAACCTCAGCTATGATTAATGCTCCCTCATCTAGCCCTGAAGCTCCTCAACTGACTGTAGATCGGGCGATCGCCAATCTACTCCAGGGAGATCGAGGAGAACGATATTATGCGGCTTGGTGGCTGGGACGGTTCCGAGTCAAAGAACCGGAAGCCATTGATGCCCTGGTTGCGGCTTTAGAAGATGAAAGCGATCGCACTCCGGAAGGGGGTTATGCTCTCCGACGCAATGCAGCCCGCGCCCTAGGTAAACTGGGCGAACCGAGCGTTATTTCTCCTTTAATTAAATGCCTCCACTGTTCCGATTTTTATGTCCGGGAAACGGCAGCCCAAGCCCTAGGAGAATTGGGGGAAGATCTAGAACGCGCTCACTTTGAAGCGGCTATTCCCGAACTGCTCAACCTGCTCGACGGTGGACTTGAAGCGGCTCAACCTATCCCCGGTTGTCCCCATCTGGCTCAACCCTACAATGCGGTGATTGAAACCTTGGGCATTTTAGGCGTAAAAGAAGCCATTGCCAAGATTCAACCCTTTCTCGATCATCCCCTGGAAATCGAACAATATGGAGCTGCCCGCGCTCTCTATCAGTTAACCGGAGACCCCAAATATGGCGATCGCCTCAAAGCTGCCCTGCAAGGAGATAAACTACAACTGCGCCGGGCGGTTCTCTCAGATTTAGGGGCGATCGGGTATTTACCGGCTGCCGAGGCGATCGCCGAAACCCTAGCCGAAAATAGCCTCAAACTGATTTCGCTCAAAGGACTCCTAGAACATCACCTGAAAACCACCGATTCCCTAGACTCTCCTAGCGAAACCGCCATCCGTATGATGACCTTAATGGACTCCCTGCTATAGCAGAGAAGGAGTTGGTTAGGACAATTAGGTTATTGTTTGAGGCAATAGGCAATAGGCAATAGAAAACGTCCTGACTTTCCCTTTCTCTGCTATAGGACAGAATCGGTTTTCCTCTCAGTAACGAGGCTTAAACTCTCCCAAGCGCCCTGGCGATCGTAGTTGCGAATTAACCGCAGGCGATCGCTCTCAGACAGTAACCATCCCACTTCCAAAAAGAAAGGTTTTCCAGATTCCAGCTTCACGGGGCTAGTCGTTGAACCACCATCCGGCAGTAAGAGAACTTGCACCGGTTGATATCCTCCAGAAAACTCCAACCTCGAACCCTCTAGCGTCGCCGTTGATGTCCGGGAAAAGTCACCACTCTTAAGCGTTTGATGAATTTGATTGCCCTCTCGTGAGACCGATAGGCTACTTTGGGTGTAGTCTGGGGGGCGTAAGTCAGGATAGAGGGTAACCACTTCTCCCTCCCAAGTTCCTAAGAGTTGATCGACCGTTAACAGGGGACGTTCTGGAGCAGTTGTCCCTCGGAGTTTTTCCCGAATCAGCGTAATTTGGTCAAGATAGCCATTTTGATAGAGAATCACGAAACGGAGACGACGTTGCTGGTGAATAAAGCCAAATTCACCGCCAAAAGTAGCCACCGGGTTATAGTGGGCGCTGCCTTGGGAAAAGGCCCCATTGTCGAAGAAGAGAATATTGCGATGGAGAGTGCTGTATTCGAGTTCGAGCATGGGGGGCGGGGTTTCCCCAGGAGGAAATCGTTGTACAGTTTGATAAACGGTTTGGTTATTATTTCTGCCTTCCAGGGTAACGACTGTGGGAGTATCTTTTTCCAGGATGCCCAAGGGGGAGAATTGGGTAAAAGAACCGTCCCAAGTGCCGAGGTTTTCTAAGAGGTTTTGCCACTGCGATCGCATGATTGGGGAATAGGTAATAGGGAATGGGGAATAGGGAATGAGGAATGGGGAATGGGGAATGGGGAATGGGGAATGGGGAATAGGGAATAGGGAATAGGGAATGGGGAATAGGGAATGGGGAATGGGGAATAGGGAATGGGGAATGGGGAAT
>NZ_JAQOSO010000099.1 GCF_030068505.1 Roseofilum capinflatum BLCC-M114 | reverse complement strand
AGAAGGGGGCAGGGGGATGAGGGGCAGCCATTACACAACTCATTTAGGTTTGCTAAATGAATAATTGTTCATTGCGTCCCCACTTACGAGAAACCGTCTTAAAGGAGAGGATTCGTGCAATCTAGTGGATTGTTTCATCTAATTTGATGCATTAGATTTTGTTTGTAGTGATTGCTTGAGCCATCTCTAGCTAGGCTTTTAAGCACTCTTCGTGCTTACACCAAACAAAGCCCTATTTTAGTCGAAACAGTCCACTAGGGTGTAGTGTCATGACTGGATTAAAATAGTGCAAAGCAAGGAGTGCGAGCATCTTGCTCGCTGTCTTTCCCTAGCAAGCGAGACGTTTGTCCTGTGCTAGTAATCTAACAGGAATGTCTCATAATTCGTCGATCGGCCTGATGATTTTTTAGTCGGATTCAGTCCCGGTAAAGACGGATTAGAAGCTCTGGTAGCGCCGGGAGATGGGATGTTTTTTTTTAGTTGATCCATCTGACGATTAATCACCGCCAGGCGTTTTTCAATTTGGTAACCTCGTTGCTCCAGATTTTGGAGTTCGTTGGCAAGTCTTTGTTTTTCTACCGCCAGTTGATAGAGATTCAGATAATCCGATGATTCCGACTGTTGACGGGGAATGGTGCTGATTTTCGGGGGAATGCTACGGCGAGAAATGGGGCGTTTCATAGGTGGGTAATGGGTAATGGGTAATTAGGTTTACTATAGTAGGGTAAATACTTGACTTTACGGTGTGGGAATAACAATTCGCTTTGGAGTCAATTGACGATGGGGTTTATTGCTCATTTTTTCAAGCTTTTTAATATCGTCGTATAAGGCTTTTAGATCCCAATTGAATTGGGCAGCATAGGCCTCGCGGATAGCTCTGATTTCTTCGACAATTGGATCGTTTTTCATGGTTGATATTCTATCAGTTCTTCTGGAGTACAAATGATTGAAGGATCGTAGCCATAAGCGCGGCATAATTTTTCTATTTTACCTCGCATAATAGCATTAGCAATGTGCTTACAGTTCCAAGTTAAAAGAAAATCTATACCATTGGTAACTGATGTAGCAATATGTAGGGCATCAGCAGACGCTTTTGTGGGTAAAACTGCCTGGGCAATTAATTGCTCGGCCAGTTTGAATGCTTCTGGCCTTAAGTTCCAGAATTTGTATGCTATCAAGAATAGCTAATCGTTCTTTTGCTGCTTCAGGATTGCCACCCCTAGCTTCTTTGATAACAATCTCTGAAATGTACAAGTCAAAAAGACTCCCACAAGCATCCCACCAATCATGAGTCGTTTGTTGATGTCCAGCAACAACAATATCACGACTAGGGCGAGCGGTTAGATAACTAATCACTGAAGTTTCTAGGTAAACACTAGGCATCAAGTTTCTGTATTTTGCTAACAGTTCATCGTATCCCAGTACCCCAAATGAGTATATACATTGAGTGCTGACTAATCTAGTGTAGCGTATAAAATGGAAGTGAGACTCATCCTCAATGATTTGTAAACTAACGATTATGACGATTTATTTCTATTCCACTCGTGAAAAACCTTATGGTTGTTTCTCCAATTTTTCGGCCCATGGGTTCACTTTAGATGAGTTATGGTGGCCGACGAGCGAGCATTATTTCCAAGCACAGAAGTTTGTAACCACTGATGCAGCATGGTTTGAGAAGATCCAAACGGCGAAAACGCCTAAAGACGCAGCAAAAATGGGACGCGATCGCACCCATCCCCTGCGGAAAGATTGGGAACAGGTGAAAGAGGAGATTATGCTGCGAGGAGTGTTGCAAAAATTTACAACTCATGAGGAGCTACAGCAGATTTTATTACAAACGGGAGAAGAGGAAATTGTTGAAAATTCCCCCATTGACTACTATTGGGGATGCGGAAAAGACGGAAGCGGCCAAAACCGCTTAGGGGTAATTTTGATGCAGGTGCGCGAGCAACTCCATAAAAACCACTCAATACTTCCAAGACACTAATACTCTCTATCTATTGCGTGCCAATGGTAGCTTAAGATTGATTATTCATTTTCTTTCGGATTCTCTCTAATTCAGAGTCTACGGAGTCCAACCCTTCTTGGACTTCTGGCTCTAGGAATTCTTCAGGGAAATCTGGAGCAACTGCTGGTTTTTTCTTCGGGCGGCTTGCCTTTGGGGTGGGTTTCTGGGGTTGTGGTTTCGCTTGCTTCTGTCGGCGCTTTTCGGCTTGCTGTTGTAGCCGTGTTGCCCGTCGCTCTTCTCTAAGTTGGCGCTGCTCCTCCCGCCGACGGTTTTGGGCTTGGCGGGCTTCTTCTTGTTTGGCTCGTTGGCGATCGCTGGCTTCTTGCCATAAATTGCGGAAGTAGTACAGGTAGGTTTGAACCACATACCATATGAGGACAAATACCCCAATGTCTTCTTCTGTGGGTGGGATTCGGTCGGTGAGGAGCTGTGGTTTCCACAAGAAAAACATTACAGCAGAGGTCAGTAGGCTGATATTAGAGAAGAACATATCGCCAAACCCCTGAAACCAAACCCCCCTGGGCAACCGCTTGGGATATTCGGCTGGTCTTTGTCTCAGTCGTAGCCACAGATAGGTGCAAATCTGGCGCAGGTGACCGAAGAAGGCGGCGGGCCAGACGAGGGTCAGCAGGAGGAAGAAGAAAAGGGCAATCAAGAACAAGACCCCAAAGAAAATAATACCAGTTGAGGTCTCGGCTCCATCTATTCCCATAGCCATTAGCACCATGGCATTGCCGACCAGTTGTACGGGGATGGCGAGTAAGCTACCAAGGAGGGTGATGCCAAACCAGGTTAGTAATGTTCTGAGGAAGCACCGGGGATAGGGGAGAAACCGGGGGTAGAATTTCATTCTTGAGCGATCAACGCCTAGTCGATCGACTGACAGAACATTATTGAGTATAGCGTGACGTTGGTGCTTAATTGATGCAGGTGCGCGACTCCGTAAAATTTCTTAAATTTCTCTCCTATGCGTGACCCATGGGTGTAAAATCGAGAACGGACTATACCTCCCACACCTGATGAAAACCATTGCTATTTATCACAACAAAGGCGGAGTCGGGAAAACGACCACGGCCGTGAATCTTGCTGCTGCCTTTAGCAATAAAAACAAGCGCGTCTTGCTCGTGGATATTGACGCTCAGGCTAACTCGACGTTTGCTACGGGGTTAATTAAGTTTCAGTTTGAGGAAGATGATAATCTCAAAGATCGGAATATTCTCCAAATTATCAGTTCAGGAGATTTTGATTTTATCCCTGAAATTGCCCGTAAATCTAAGGGCTTTAATACCCCAGAAATTGATGTCATTCCTTCCCACATTACCCTAATTGATGAAAAAGATAAACTCACAACTCTAGCCTCGACTCGATTTCGGCTAAAGGCAAAACTTGAACAAGTAGAAGACCGCTATGATGTCGTAATTATTGACGCACCGCCTTCTAGGGATCTCTATGCGGAAATAGCACTGGTTTCTGCTGATTATTTAATTATTCCTTCGGATATGAAACCTTTTTCTAATCAGGGTCTAAGAAATGTTAAACAGTTTATTCGTGAAGTGAATGAAACGCGCACCAGTATTGGTAAAGACCCTTTAGGCGTATTGGGTGTTTTGGCTTCTAAAATTTTAACTAATCCTAAATACGTGGAATTTGTGTTTCCCAAACAAAAAGAAGCGGTTTTGCAACGTTATCAGCTTCCCATGTTGAAGACGGTGATCTATGAGCGGGTAGCGTTATCTCATTGTATTAATCAAACGGTCAGTCGGGGAGATTTGGAAATTCCTGACCCAAAATCGGTGTTTGAGTTTGAACGGGATGGGTATTCCGTGACAGAATTTAGAAATCTGTCGTCTGAAGTGATGCAAAAAATAGGTCTGTAATTATGAGCAAATATTATTTAGTAGATGTTAAAAGTATTCAGTCCAATGTTTCTCGCTCAGAGTTTGCGGTAGAGGAGTTGGAACAGTTGGCTCAAAGTATTTTGCAGGCTGGCGGTTTATTGGTTCCCCTGATTTTAAAACAAACTGGGCCGGAATCTTATGAGGTGCTGGCGGGCGATCGCGAATATTATGCAGCCGTCAGAGCCAGGGAAATCAACCCCCGTGCAGGGGAAGTCGTGAATGCGTTTGTGGTTGAGCCAAAGTTGCAAGAGGCAGCCCTAGAGCAGGTTTCGGCGCTCTATCCTCAACCGACTCAGGGGGTGAAGATGGCGACTGATGTTGTATCGACGGGAGCGGTAGAGCAACGTTTGAATAACCTAGAATCTCGCTTTGATCGGGCACTGCAAGACATGAAACAGACTCACCAGCAAGCCATTAAGGAGCTACAAGAGCAGATTCATGGCTTAGAGGAACAAATTCCGGCGAAAATTGAGCCACTGGAGCTACTGAACCAGGGTAGTTCTGTGGAATTGCTGGAAAAACTAGCGATCGCCAATATACGGGGTAAAACGGCTGATAAGCTGATCGGGGCGATCGAAACTGCCCGCCAACAAGCCCCATTTCAGTCCTTCAGCGATGTCATCAAGCGAGTTCAAGGACTGGGAGACAAACGCATGATTACCCTCTTAGATGCCTGGGGAAATCGGTAGTTTAACATCAGTTTTGGTTATGCGATCACCAATTCAATTGTAAACTCTGTTCCCTGACCCAGACTAGAGTGACAATAGAGTTTACCGTGATGTTGTTCGGTAATAATTTGATAGCTAACATATAGACCTAGACCGTTATGATTTTTACCTAACTTAGTGGTGAAAAAGGGCTGAAAAATTTGCTCTTGTATAGCTTCTGATATCCCCACTCCATTATCCGCAATAGAAATCCGTGCCCATCGATCGCCGATACAGGAGGTGGAGATGCGTAAAATTTTTTCTTCGACGGAATCTTCTTCTAAAGCATCGATCGCGTTATTCAGGATATGCATGATCGCCTGGTTCAGTTGTCGAGGATAGCAGGAGACTGGGGGCAGATCGCCATACTCACGGATCACTCTAATCTGGGAGCGATCGCCATGGGGCTGGAGTCGATGCCCCAAAAACAATAAACTACTCTCGATGCCCTCGTGCAAATCCACCGTTTTGTAATCCGATTCATCCAATCGAGAAAACTTGCGGAGTGAGTTAACAATGGTTTGAATGCGATCGATACCCACTTGACTAGACTGGAGAAGTTCCTGAAGATCGTCACTCAAGAACTCTAAATCTAAAGTTTCGAGCAAGCTTTGTATGGTTTCCGATGGATGCGGATAATGATCTTGGTAGGCTTGAGCTAGGTTGAGTAAGTCTTGTGAATACTCCCCCAAATGATGCAGATTGCCCTGAATAAACGCCGTTGGATTATTAATCTCATGGGCAACCCCCGCAACCAACTGTCCCAAAGCTGACATCTTCGCACTTTGAATCAGTTGAGCTTGCGTGTGCTGAAGATGTTTTAATTTTAATCTCAATTCCATCTGAGAGATCACCTGTCGTCCCAACGCTTTCAAAGCCTGCAATTGTTCGTCACTCAGAGTACGGGGAACGCGATCGATCGTACAGAGTGTACCGATCGCATATCCATCAGGGGTAATCAGGGGAGTCCCCGCATAAAAGCGAATATCTGGAGCTGAAGTCACCAAGGGATTGGCAGCAAATCGCTCATCTTCTAGAGCATTAGGGACAACCAAAGGTTGATGCGGTTCATTGATAGCATGGGCACAAAAAGCAATCTCTCTCGGCGTTTCTGGCGCATCCACACCCACTTTTGACTTAAACCACTGCCGATTTTGATCCACCAAACTCACCAGAGCAATGGGAGTGTCGCAAATGTATGCAGCCAATTGGGTGAGATCGTCAAATGCCTCTTCTGCGGCAGTATCTAAGATGTCATAATTCTCTAGTGCCTGCAAGCGCTCAGTTTCATTACTGGGAATGGGTGGAGTCTTCATTTAAGAGGGGGTTTCTCCTCTAGACATTTTCTAGCTGCTGTACTAAATGATGCTAAGGAGCGGATGAATAACAATTTGGTATTCTACCAAATAATCGGTATCAGCGCTAAATTTAGTTCTATTGATCTTGATCCAATAAATCGGCCAGATACTCTAGCGCCCCATATAACTCTTGTATCTTATCAATGGTGTAGTTTTTTTCATGTTTAGTAAACACATCAGCATGTAAACGTCCGAATTGCCATAGATTGCCATCAGTAACAATTCCATAGACTGAGTTCTTTTGATTGTTATTAATTTTTTGGGCAGCCACAAGCTCGGCTAAACATTGTCCCCATACTTGCTCAAAGTCATTCTTTTTTGCTTCAACGACTATGAGAATCGGAGTTTCAAGAACTGTTTTTCCCAGCGACGATCGCTTAGAAAACATATAATAATGCGCTTTCAGTATACCGAATCTGGTAGGCTTTTTGAACTTCAGCAATGCTTTTGAATTGACTAAATGGCATTGGTAATCACTCTGCTTAGGTTGATACTAACTAGCATGAAGTCAAGAAAAATAAAACTTGCTAAAACTCACAAAGGCAATGTTCCACCATCCCATTGATGATTAGGATCGGAATAAAATGTTACTCCCCCACCTTCGCCACCACCACAACGAATCGCTATTATCCAACCGCCAGGGACTTTTGCACGCCATGCACCGAGTCCCCCTGTGGGTTGGTTCTTACAGTCTAGTTTTTGCCAATAGAATTCTGCCATATATTTTTTTTCATTAGGGTATCACTTAAGGAGCAACTGTGGGATTGCTTTTGATATAATAACATAATTATGCCCATCGTTTAATAATGCTGTACCGGTTTTACTCTCGAAAGAAATTGGTGTTTATCTTTTCAACTTAATCCAAGGCAATCAACAAAGAGGTCAACCCATTGCTGAACAACTTTCTCTATCTTCTTGAATCCCTAATTCCTTTTTAGCTCTACGGCTTTGGGAACCGGTCAATGTTCCTTTTTTCTATTTCTTTATTGGCTTTATTACGCTTTCTTAAAATTCATATCCAAAATGTTCGATTGTCCAAGCAAAACGGTTCGCCACAGCCTGATAAGTTTCATCATTATAATATTTACGGTATGGAGAGCGATCGCTCGTATTCATGTAGGGCAGTTCCGGGACTTTTACCTTCAAACATTCCCCTATATGTTGAAAATCATCGGCAATGGTTTCAAAACGACCAATAAAATCGACCAAAATCCTATTGTTTTCATCACAGTACCACTCTTTTAATCCTGGCGATTTAAATTCATTAACATAGTTACTTCCCAACTCGCTCTTGATAAAACTGTCGAAAGATCCGCACTGCTCTACTAACTTAGCCATGTTGCGAGTGGACTCATACCGGTTACCTTTTCTCAACCACCAGTGGTATGACGATACCATTAAATCCCAAGGGTTGCGAACAAACGCAAAGGTAAAGTGGCTCTGCCAATTGCGATCGCCAACAATTTCTTTGATTTGAAGGGCAGTAGCATGTTTCGGTATTCTGTAGCGAGTTCCTTGAGATACATAGGGCCAAGAAGTTGTCTGAAGTGCTTTACGAATCGATGTGCCTGCTGTTTTAGGTACATGAATATAAATATATTTGTTATTATGATCGATAGCAAGATTAGGTTTTTTGGGGTGGAGCCAACGTAGTAATGTATTTTGCTTCATTTGTTTGGTTGATGACTCGGACATTAGGTATTATAGAACATTCAGCAGATATGACCAGCTTTTCACTTCCTACGCACTCCTCCAATCCCTTGATATTACTCAGCATAATTCAACGAGTACAACCCTCTTAAATTAAATCCAGACTTTGCGCCAGTTGCCAAGCTTTGAAGAAGCGGCCTTGCATTGCCCAGGAAACGGCTTGCAAGGCTTGCAGTTCTGGCTCGTCTGGTTTGAGCTGTAGAGCGGTTTCTAGGATGTTTTGCGCTTTTTGAGGTTTCCAGTCATACAGATAGACTACGGCTAAATAGGCGTAGGGATAGGGGCTGTTTGGCTCTAGGGTGGTGAGGGGATCTAAGGCGGCGATCGCCCCCGGCACATCTTGGCGCAATACCCGCGATAACACCAAGCCATAGAGCCAGTCTACCCGGTTCGGATCTTGCTGTAGTCTATAACTCAAGGTGCGATCGACTTGCAGTAAATAGTCTTGAGTGGGATCGTATTGATTAATCCGCCCCACTTCGGCGAAAATATGCTCTAGGGCAGGCGGCCCTTGGGATAGGGTGGCCGCAAACTGGCGAAATTGAGTGGATAAATCTAACTCTAAAGCGGGTTGAATGGGAGCGTCTAAAGATAAGCTGATGCGAATGGGGGGAATGGGAATTTCTTGCGCTGGAGTTTCCCAATTTCGGTTAGGTAGATATTGCACCTTTAACACATAACTTCCCGGTTCCATATCCGCAGGGGGGAGCATCGAAGTTAACTCGCTCACTTCCACCGCTTGCTCTGGATCGAGATTTTCCGGAGCGTAGAGGTTTCCCATCCCAAAGCCATGATCCTGTATCCAGGCAATTTGACCATCTCTTTCCCGAATCCAAGTAATTAGGACTAAACCTGATTGTAGATCTTTCCAGGGGCCGCGCCATTGGTAGGTGACGGGAACGGGACTTCCGGGAGGGACGGGACTGGAGACAAACAGGTTATAAAGTTGCACCTGAGACAGGGGTTGATCGAGGGGAACGACCTGCACGGGGGGAGTATGCTGATGATAGAGATTCAGTTGAGTACCATCATTGAGAGACCAGGAGCGATGCAGGTTAAATAAGCCACCGGTTTCGATGAATTGGGTTAACTGTTGGCGTTCTGCGCTGGGTGCTGAACCTTGCTGACCGGTTTTGGTGATAAACCAACGGAGCGATCGCCCATCTTGTAGAATATGTTCACTATTGGTTCCCACTTGCCGACCGTAAACCTGTCCATTTCGCAATTGCCCATAGTAGTTAATATTATGCTGATTCAGGGTTGGCTTGGAGGGCAAAACCCCAACATTCGATCGCAGATAGGGTTCCGTTTTAATGATTTCATCGATGACTTTGGGATGGGGAGCAGGTAACCCCAATTCTGGATAATGCATCGCTCCAGGACTCAATGCTTGGGTAAAGAATTGTCCCCCCAAAGGATAGAGGTTTAAGAACATGAGTACACCCGCCAATCCTACGGTTCCCCAACGGATTTTAGGGCCCCATTTGCGACTGAGTTTATCCCACTGAGTTAAACCGAAAGCGAGCAAGAGGGAGAGTACGGGAAGAGCGGGGAGAATGTAGCGAGTATCTTTGTTGACGTTGAGGGAACAGAGGAAGTAAGACCCGACTAGAAAGAAGAGTATCCAGAGGATTTTGGGATGCTGTTTGGGATTTAGCCGTTGTTCGGATCGCCAAAACTGAATCCCTAACCCGATAAAACCAACGATCGCCATCCATAATAGGGGCCAAGAGACCAACTCTGGCAGGTCTTTCCAGTAGTAGAGCCAAGCATCTAGGGTATGCAGGGGGGGGTCACCTTCGGCGATCGCCGCGTCTACAGTAGCTCGTTTTCCAGAGGTGAGCATCAGTAACCAGTTGGTACGCACCCAGGGATAGATGAGGGTGAGGGCGATCGCACCGCCTAAAAGCCATTGGCCGAGGCGTTCCCATTGTCGCCGATAAAGGGTGGTGATTCCGGAAACGGCGATCGGAGTGAACAAAAAAAACAGCGCCGTTTGTTTGCTCAGGAATGCCAATCCCACAGAAATCCCCATCAGTGCTGCCATTCCCCACTGTTGTAAGCGCGGTGACTTCCGGGAAAAGTGCCATAAAGTGAGACAGAAAAAGCTCCCTGTCACCATCGCAGTCAGGGGATAATCGAGGAGAAAATCCAGGCGATAGCGATAGAGTCCAGGTAGCAGCATACACAGGAGAGCGCCCCACAATCCTAGATACCCATTGAACAGCAGGCGACCTAACCCATAAACGGAACCCAGGAGAATAGCGCTATAGAGTAGCATCACTAGGGTTGAGGTATCGGGCCCCGCACCAAAGATCTGGACAAAGGGAACTGTCGTAACATAAACCAGGGGCGGAATTTTCGGAGAGAGGAGCCAAAACTGATGCCACCAGTCGCCGGAAAAAGGTTGGGCAGTTTGCAGGATGCGCTGATATTCTAAGACCCAGTTGAGATAATCGGCCTGATCCCAAGCAGGAACCCGGCGATCGATCGCCAACCAGAGGCGATCGCCCACTATAATCAGAAACATCATCAACCCCAGTGCCAACACCGGATCGGTTCCCGTATTTTCCTCAGACCAACGGTGCTGAGTTTTTTCCAATGGTTCCTTAGTCATGCGATCGTTAGCGAAAACTGCTATAAGCTAATTAAGCTATCATAAAGATGGAGTCAGATACTTGCCAACAATTCAACAGGCACTTCGATGTTTTCAGATTTGCCAGAATCTCACAAGCATGTACCGTTCTGTGGATATGGTGCGTTTAGATGAGAGAACAGGAAATGTCATTCTCCTTATAGGAGAAGAAATGATAATTGAAATTTACCCAAATGGAAATTGGAGGTTTGTTAATGAAGTCTGATTTTGAGGGGATGACGATCAGAGAACTTCAAAAGTATGTTCTAGAGCATAGAAATGACCAAGCCGCATTTGAAGCATTGATGGATCGAGTTGATGCAGTCCCCCAGAATCAAGTCTATGGAGAGGTTGATGCTCAGGAATTCTCTGTACTTCTTGAACAGTATCGTCATATCCCAAAAGGTCAGGATAATCTATCGTAGAATCCACCTCTAACTGCCATTGGTCTTACAGCCATTCGCCCTGTCATGAGGTACAAGAGGCAAAGATCCCCCCAACCCCCCTTAAAAAGCAGGGGGTTTTCATTTTCACAAATTATACCACAACAAAAGC
>NZ_JAQOSO010000098.1 GCF_030068505.1 Roseofilum capinflatum BLCC-M114 | reverse complement strand
CTATTCCCTATTCCCTAGCGCGTTCATGTCCGCGAAGCGGAAAGCGCTATATTCATTCTTCATTAAAAACGCCACCGCCTCCACATGCGCCGTTTGCGGGAAAAAATCCACCGGTTGCACTCGCGTCAGGCGATAGGCTCCAGACTCACAGAGAATCTGAAGATCTCGCGCCAACGTTGCCGGTTTGCAACTGACATAAACCAGACGCGCAGGACGCAGGCTTAACAACCCTTGCAACACTTCCGGCTTGCAACCTTGACGGGGCGGGTCAAGTAAGACAATATCCGGTTGATGGTCTAATTGGGGTAGAATATCCTCCACTTTGCCTACCTGAAACATTACATTCTCGATATCGTTTAACTGAGCATTTTCCCTGGCTTGTTTAATGGCTTCTGCTTGGACTTCTATTCCCGTAACCTGTTGCACTTGACGCGCGATGGGTAAGGTGAATGTACCAATGCCACAATAGGCATCTACGACCCGTTCTGTGCCTTGTAAGTCCAGGTGCTGGAGAATCATCTCTAACAAGGCTTCTGCGGCTTCGGTATTCACCTGAAAAAAGGTATCGGCTCCTAAATGGAAGGTTAAACCAGCAAATTGCTCCCGCACATAGGGTTGTCCGACAATGGAGAGGGTCTGCTTACCAAAAATACGATTGGTTTTATCCGGGTTAACATTCAGACAAACCCCAACCACCCCAGGATATTGGTTTAACCAGTTCTGGCTATGGGTCGCTAAACCCGGTAACCGGCGCTTCGTCGCCACTAGAGTGATTAAAATTTCTCCCGTGCGCTGACCCATACGCAGACACAAATGGCGCAAGAGTCCCTTGTGGACTTGTTCATCATAGGCTGACCACTTGGCCAAATCAAACTCTTCTTTGAGGTGAGCCAAAAGGGGATTTAAGCGCTCATCCTGAACAGGACATTGATTCAGGTTAATCAGTTTATGGGTTCCTTTTTGGTAATATCCCGCTTTGAAGATGCCAATATCCGACAGTTCTAGGGGATAGGACACCTTATTCCGATAGCCGAAGGACTGGGGAGCGCCGATAATGGTAGAAACGGGAGGATCGGCAAATTTGCCAATCCTGCTTAAGGCTTCTGTAACTAGGGTTTGTTTCGCCTGTTGCTGATAGTCATAGCGTACATGCTGCCATTGGCATCCCCCGCATTTATCGGCGACAATGCAAGCCGGACGAATGCCATGGGGAGACGGTTCGAGCAGTTCTTCGATCGCTCCTTTGGCAAATTGGGGCTTAACATAGAGTAACCGAACCCGGAGGCGATCGCCCGGAACCGTATTCGGCACAAACACCACCCGGTTGTCTACCCGTCCCACTCCGTCCCCCGTATCGCTTAAGGAAGCGATCTCCATTTCCACTATTTCACCTTGTTTCCAGTTCGATTCTGTTTGCATCTTGTTAAGTCTCTCTTCCCTTGTGTCCCACCCAATAGTTAAACTAACAGGATATTGATATTCCGTTTAGGATAGGGATTCCAACATAATCATGAGCGTCGTTACTCAAGTCATTCTCAATGCAGACGAAGAATTGCGCTATCCGAGCGCAGGCGAACTGCAAAATATTGAAGCCTTCTTAACCACCGGAGAACAGCGCACTCGCATTGCCTCCACTCTCACGGAAAACGAAAAGAAGATTGTCGATAAAGCCACGCAAGAGCTGTGGCGCAGAAGACCTGATTTCATTGCACCTGGGGGTAATGCCTCTGGTACAAGGGAACGGAATCAGTGTATCCGTGATTATGGCTGGTATTTGCGGCTGGTGACCTATGGGGTTCTCGATGGTAGCACCGAGACCATTGACCAGATCGGTGTTTTAGGTGCGCGGGAAATGTACAATTCCCTCGGCGTACCCCTAGCAGGTATGGCAGAAGCCATGCGCTGCTTGAAGCAAGCCTCTTTAGCTCTGTTGAGTGTAGAAGATGCTCAAGAAACGGCTCCTTATTTTGATTTTCTGATTCAAGCCATGTCTTAATCAGAAGGTTGGGCGAACCGCCTCTACGAAACAACCCGTAGGGGCGGGTTAAACCCAAATCTAGGACACCCACAAATCAATAATGTAAACCCGCCCCCACCCCACCAATAGACCCACCGGAAATCATGGTATCGACATCGGGTTGGGCGGGTTCATCACAATGTCCCTACACCAAACCCCGTAGGGGCAGGTTTTCCCAAATTTATGACACCCAGAAACCGGGTTTCTTCCTTCGCCAAAACTACCGGGATTGTTGGGTTTGCGTCATTCCGCTTGCGCGACCTTCGCAATGACATACTGTGTCACTTTCGCCCATACTTTTGACGAATGCGACTCACTTGCTCTTGAAATTGAGCGCCTTTTTCTGGATTCACCATGGCCACAAAATTAGCATATCCCTGAATGGAAGCCAACAGATTTCCCGAATGACCCCAATGTTTGCCTTCCAATCCTTCGGTTTCGATTTGGTGTAGGGTGGCGCGAAATTTCTTCAAGGTTTTTCGGTCTATATTTAACCCTTCATTAACCACAATTCCGGTAACATCGAGTTGAGAAGATTTGCGGCGTAAAATTCTCGTTTTCTCAGGATGAAGGGTAAAACTTTCATAGTCAATAATGGATTCAGTACGGCGCAAAATTCTACAGATATTTCTCAGGGAATCACCGGAAGCAGAAAAGGTGAGATCGTCAGCATAGCGGGTATAGGTAAAGCCCAATTCATCCGCCATCTGGGTTAAGCGCTCATCTAAATGACGACAAATGAGATTAGAAATGGCAGGACTCGCAGGAGATCCTTGGGGAAGATGTCGCTGATTGAGGGCAATATAATAGGTTTGACCATCTAAGCTCACTTCTTCGACATCGGGAGCAGTACAAATTAAGGCCAAAATAGTGGCTACGGCTTCTGAGTAGCCGAAGGAACGAAATAACCCTTTGACGCGGCGATAGGAGATGGAGGGAAAGAAGTCTTTTAGGTCTAGGTTAATGACGACTTCTGCGCCTATATGGGGGGTAGCATTGGTAATGATGGAGCGATCGCGGCGAAAGCCATGGGCCGCTTCATGAACCGGAATCTTCTCTAAAATCTGACTCAATATCCAATATTGCGCCCGTTTTAATCGGGGCATGGGTACAGAAATTAACCGTTCACCCCCCGTCTTTTTCGGCATTTTGAAGCGGATATAGTGGGATACAGTGGCTGTTTTCCGGTCAAAGGCCAAAAACCTTAGCTCACCCAAGGTAATCCCCATCGCTTGGGCAATATCGGCGGCTGTGGCCAATTGAGGCAGTCCCTGGCGATCGAGTTCTGAGACATTACTCTCCTGCTCACTTAACCCCCCAGAAACCTCTTCCCCTAAATAAACAATCTCCTGTTGTTGGCGCTCTTGCCAAGCTTGCGCCCTGGCTTGTCTTTCCTGTTCTCGTCGTTGTTTCGTTTCTTCCCGTTTCCGCCGAGACTCCGCTAACCGTTGCTTTCGCAATTGCCGACGGATGGCTTGTTCGTCTTGCAGTTGACGATGTTTTTGCCGTAGCTCTCTGAGTTGCTGATGCAGTTCTGACCGACGGCGAATTTCATCGGCTGGATCTTCGGGCATTTCACCCTGTTCGGGCCAAAATCCATAGCGAATCATTTCTTCGAGGATGAAGGCTTCACGACCCATGGTGCGAATGCGGTCATAAAGTTCTTGGCGGGTACGGGGTTGATCGGACATGGTAGGGGAATGGGGAAATGGGGGGATAGGGGGGATAAAGCTAAATCTCTGTGGGATCGATGCCCAATTCTTGCAATTTGGCTGCTAGTTTAGCTGCTTTTTGATTGGCTAGATTGGCTTCTTCTCTAGCAACAGTAGCCTCTTCTTGTGGGAGCAAAATTAACTCACCATCTAGGGTTCTCCAGCGTAACCACAGGCGATCGCAACCCTGATAAGTGCCTTGCCACAAGCCTAAACTTAACCCAATTTGGGGAATCACCAAGCGTCCGTCAGTTAGGGCAACTCGTTGGTAACGACCTCCCACGAGCTGAAAGGCTTGTAATTCATTGGTATAGCGACTGAAGATGAAGTAATAGGGAATGCGTAAAATCTGTTCGTACACTTCCCATTTGGTTGGGGGTTCTCCCGGTTTTCGGGTGGTATTTCCTAGGTCTTCATCTTCGCTACTTGGAGAAAGAAGTTCTACGACGATAAAGGGATTGACCGGTTCTTGCCAGCAGACATAACTGAGCCGTAGGTCTTGTTCTTCGCCATAAAATCGAGGTACATCGATGGCGGCAAACCAATCTGGACGTTTATGCCATAGAGGATGGCTAGAATTGTAATAAACGTTCATATCTGCGGCTGAAAAGACGCGATCGCGATCGCACTTTGGAGGTTTGAACGTTAACAGCAAAATTTGGGGCTGCCAAATATGAAATTCATCCGCCAAACCGGGTTCCTCCGGGTACTCACTCGGTAAATCATACATGCTTGGTAGAGTTTCACGGGCCGGTAAGGGTGGATCGCCGGGTGGAGGAGAGGTGAAGGTTGAGGTCATAGTCTAGGGTTAAGCCATGCTGCTTTTCCTTGTATAACATATTAGTCAATAATATTATTGATGTTTTATTCAAACTTGGCTCAAGCAGATGTTCAAAGTTTTTGTCTATGGGACGCTCAAGCCCGGTGAAGTCAATTACCGGCGCTACTGTGAGGGGAAGATTGTGAAGGAAGAGGAGGCGATCGCCTGGGGTCGTTTATTTTTACTGCCTATGCCCATGGGTTATCCTGCCCTAACAGTGGGAGCCAACCGCATTCAAGGATACTTGCTCTCTTTTCAGGATACCAACCTGCTCAATCAGCTCGATCAATTAGAGGGCTATCACCCCGACTCGCCCTTAGAGGATAACCAATATCTACGCCAGTCGATTCCTGTATTTCGGCCGACCGGTGAACCCCTGGGTGATGCCTTAGCCTACTTGATGAGTGTAGCGAAGATTGAGCAATACGGAGGGACAGAATTACCGGATGGTTGTTGGTCTCCCATCTCTAATTAGCGGTCGTTCTGGAGCATCTGATGGAGATCGCCGGTTGCATTGGGCATTCCCAAGGGATTGTTATCGGATTTGGGGATAGAAATCAGGGGTTGATCGAGAGCAATACGCATCAGAGCAGCTCCTTCTTGGGGAGTAGGAGTTGCGGCCATTCGGGGGAACAGTTGTCCAGAATTAGCAAAGGTTGTGGATAGGGCAGCTACGGCAGCAGCAGCGATCGCCCCTGTACCCCATAATAGGGCCCTACGTTTGGGTTGTCTTTCTAAACGGCCCATCACTTGAGTGACCGTTTCCTCCACTGGTTGCTCTTCGGGAGGAGTAGGCAGCATTTCAAAGCCTTGACGAAGTTTGAGCAAGCGTTGGTAGAGACATTGAACCGTGGGGTCATTGTCTAGCCATTCTTCCACCTGTTTGCTTTCCGAGGCACTGGCTTCGCCATCGAGATAGGCACTGAGCAGTTCAAAGCGATCGCGTTTTAACATATCAGGTACACCCGTATGTGAATGGGGGCTGGTGTCATTCCGGGAAGGAACTGGAGATAAATATCCATGCTTCTGGGAATGGGGTTGACAATCAAAGTGAGGAGTCATCGTGGGTCACCTACCAAGTTGATAAACGTAAGATCACACTGAGTGACTAACCCAAGATAGTGTACACCTAATGATCCTAAAAGGGGTATTTAAGTTTCCAATTAATCTTAAGATTCTCAACACGAATTCTGAACCGGTCGGGGGTTCATTCTAGCTGTTGAGATACTTCTGAAGTTGAACCTGTAGGCGTTGACGCGCCCTAGCAATCCGAGATTTTACCGTTCCTAGAGATACGCCAGTAATTTCGGCAATTTCTTCATAGGCCATGCCTTCAATCTCTCGCAGGATAATCGTTGTACGAAAAGTTTCCGGCAAATCGGCGATCGCCTGTTTCAGTTTTTCGTAAAACTCTGTTGTCGTCAGGCTCTCTTCCGGGCCTGGCTCATCAGCCGGAAGTTCCCAACTTATCTCCTCATCATCAAAGCGGCGCGGCGCATCTAAAGAAATCGGGGGTCTCATCCGTTTACGCTTACGCAGCTCATCATAAAACAGATTGGTGGTAATCCGACTTAACCACCCGCGAAACTTAGCTGGCTCTTTTAGGCGCTTAACATTACGATAAACGCGAATCCAGACTTCCTGACCTAAATCTGCCCGGTCTTGCCAATCTGGAGCCAGATGATAGAGCATCCGATTGACATGGGATTGATATCGTCTGACTAATTCAGCGAACGCCGATTTGTCAGGGCGAAGACCCGCCTGACAGCGAACAATGAGATCGGTGTTTGAGAGTTTTTCGGGCTGCACAGGTGCTTGAGGAACTCCTGCCCCAACCGTTGACCAGGATAAAGAAACAGATTGACTCATGGACAGAATTCGTGCTTAAACACTCCAGTCTTTCATGACGCAAGGTTGAGCGCTAAGTTCCCGTTCAATCTTCCCTCAGTTTACCTGAAAGAGGACATTATCCCTAGGATGGGGTCGTCACTTATTCTAGGGGCTGAGATTTTTTCTCGTAATTTGGAGCATAAGCTTGCAATAAATGGCTGACCTGAGAGAGGACGTTTTCGCTCTTACCCAGAGCTTGCCGTTCCGGTTCTTGGGGTTTTTCTTGGTTCTTAGAAATGGCAGCTTCAACTTGCTGTTTAATTAACTCCATCAGCTCTTGTTTGGCGCGATCGCGTTGATAGCGGGCCCCTTCTTCTGTGGTCGCATAGAGGGGCGGTAAACGATTGAGGGCGTAAGCTGCCACATCACCCAAATCTAGTTTAATCCCCTCTTTCTCTTCGATCGCCGCCACTCGTGTCATCGACTCGGTTAGTACCAATTCTTCCATCACATTAATAAATTGCTTACGAGGAACTGCCACCACTTCGCCCGTTAATAAACACCCCATTAACCGGTCTAAAGCCATGTATTCCTCAATGGATAGCTCTGAGGCATTGTCACAAATATTACCCACCTCAGCTTCCATGGCTGGGGTTAAATAGCCATCCTTGAGGGCCTGTTCCACAATCTCTTGGATACTCATAAGACTGAATCTACTCCACAGTTTCCTTGCTCACCATTAACGATATACTGTTCTTCCATCTTCCCCTAGTTTGCCCCAGGATTCTCTACGATCCGGATCAATGTGACATTGTGCAACATTTTAATGGTTGGAAATCGATCGGTTTATTCAATTCCTTCAAAGCGCCACGGAACTGGATCGACAGCCACTCCATTCACATAGAGTCCCCAATGTAGATGGGGCCCGGTGGACGTACCGGTTGATCCGACTGTACCAATGACTTGACCCGCTTTGACCATTTCTCCTTCCTGAACGTTAATCGTGTGCAGATGAATAAAAATGCTCAAGATACCTTGGCCATGATCGAGGCCGATGGTATTGCCATGGAGTTCAAATCCATTCGCTTCTTTTCCGACTAGGGAAATAATTCCGGCCGCTGGGGCGATCACTGGGGAACCGGTGGGGGCAGCATAATCGACTCCCCGATGGTAATAATTTTCGGCAAACTCTCCGTTGTAGTACCGTTGAACGCCAAAGACGGTGGACACATACCCATCGTTTGGGCGTAAAAAGGGGCCATTCCAGAATTTTTGCGGCGTGACGAGGCGCTTAAATTCGTCTACCCGGTCAAATTCGTAGTCAGTTCCGCGAATGGCTGCGTCACTTTCGGAAAACCAAATACTTTGGGTGGGAAAGGAGCGATCGCCCATTCCCACTCTCACGGTTTCTCTAGTGCCATCTCCCTGAACTTCTATCGACCAAGTACCGGGTCGATCTAAGGGACTCGACGGAATCAAGGCCCGATAGCGATCGCCACTTAAGGGAAATACCGGGTAAGTAGTATTGCCCATTCGTACCGTGGGAGGGTCGGGGCTGGTGACCTGAATTTGCACGGAAATCGTATCTCCGAGTTGGGCAGATTGGGGATTAACTCGAACTTGTAAGGCTTGCAAGGGCTGGCTTAGGGCTGCCCAAGAGACTAGGGAGATCAGAGCAGATTGATAGGGGGTAAAAACGTTCATCGAGCGATCGGGGATGGAAGAAACTCAGATAAAGGACAGATAATTTAGGGTTTGGGTTTGATAAAAACAATCGCCTGTCGCCAGACGATGGTGGGTTGTTCGTAATGATCCATCAAGCAAAGACAGTTGGCATCTTGCCAAGTTATTTTACCTACGATCAGGTCGTCGGTGACTAACTTAAGTTCCACTTCATTTTTTTCTTGGATGAAGTTCTGGATATTGCGAATACTGGGTAAGCTGGTATCGAACTCGGACATAGTTTAAGAGGGTTAATGACGGTTTAATCGGGAATTAGAGCCTCCCGAACAAAGTTTAACAAGGGATGTCTGAAAATGGGAGTGGGGAATAGGGAATAGGGAATAGGGAATGGGCAATAGGCAATAGGGAATGGGCAATAGGGAATGGGCAATAGGCAATAGGGAATAGGGAATGGGGAATAGGCAATAGGGAATAGGCAATAGGGAATAGGGAATGGGCAATAGGCGATAGGCGATAGGCGATAGGCAATAGGCAATCTTCCCCATCTCCCCATCTCTCCATCTCCCCATTCCCCCACTCCCCCACTCCCTATTACCATAATGAAAATTGAGTAGAGCAAGGTTATGGAACTGCAATTTACCAAGTATCAGGGATTGGGGAATGATTTTATTTTGCTGGATAATCGGGGCAGTGATACGCCTCTGATTACGCCGGAGCAGGCAGTTGGGTTGTGCGATCGCCATTTTGGAATAGGAGCCGATGGCGTGATTTTTGCCCTCCCTGGAGAAAAGGGGACGGATTACACCATGCGGATTTTTAATTCTGATGGTTCGGAACCCCAGATGTGTGGCAATGGCATTCGCTGCTTTGCCCAGTTTGTCGCCCAGTTAGACGGCTCTGGAAAGGAAGAATATCAGATTTCGACTTTGGCCGGGGTCATGGTTCCCAAACTGGGGTCAGAGGGGCAGGTAACGGTGGATATGGGCATTCCTCGGTTGGGGGGTGCAGAGATTCCGACGACCTTGGGATCGGGAACCGATCCGGTGGTGGATCATGCTTTGCAGGTAGCAGGACAATCTTGGTTAGTGACCTGTGTGAGCATGGGAAATCCCCATTGTGTCACCTTTGTAGAGGATGTGGAGGCGATCGCCCTAGAACAAATTGGCCCCCAATTTGAACATCATCCCGTTTTTCCAGAGCGGATTAACGCCGAATTTGTACAGGTTATCTCCTCCAACCGGGTAAAAATGCGGGTTTGGGAACGCGGTGCTGGGATCACGTTAGCTTGTGGGACAGGGGCTTGTGCAACGGTTGTAGCTGGGGTACTCTCTAAGAAGTGCGATCGCCATACGACAGTCGAATTGCCCGGTGGCGATCTCGACATTGAGTGGGCCACAAACGATAGACTATACATGACCGGCCCAGCTCAAGCCGTGTTTACTGGCCAAGTTGTAATCTAAAGAGGACGATTCATGGGTGGGGGAATTTATCTGATTCAGGATGAGGATCATTTGGTGGAAATGATGGAACAATCCTATGATTCAGAAGAGCGCCTGCAAGAATTAATTGAAAAATATCCCAATCTTTTAGCAGGGGATCAAATTGACCGAGCCACCCCCAGACGGTGGTTAGGGATCACTCGTGAAATTACCTCCACCCTGGATGAAGAGGATGATAACAGTTGGTCTTTAGATCACTTATTCGTCGATCAAGACGGTATTCCTACCCTAGTTGCCGTTCAGGGAGAGGACAGCAAGCGATCGCGCCGGGAAATGATGGGTACAATGTTAGAATATGCCGCCCAACTTCCCCTACACTGGCCCGTAGAAGCGGTCATTTCCCAATTTGAACTCAACTGTCGGGAGCAAGGACGAGACCCCGAACAGGTGTTTGAATCCTTTTTAGGAACCGACGTAGATGAGGAAAAATTCTGGCAGAAAGTTAAAACCCATTTGCAAGCGGGACAAGTGCGCTTAATGTTTGTCTCCGATGAAGTTTCTCCAGAATTTCGAGTCATGATTGAGTTTCTCAATACTCAAATTGACCCCTTAGAAGTTTTAGCCTTAGAAGTCAAGCAATACGTCAGTGAAACCGGCTTAAAAACCCTGGTTCCTCGCGTGATTGGCAAAACCGCAGAATCCCAGCAGAAAAAAGCCAGTACCGTCTTAGAACGCAGGCGTTGGGATAAAACATCATTTTTCTATGAATATGAGACAAGACAGAGCTACGAAGAGGCGCAAATTGTACGCAGGTTGTATGATTGGATCATCCAACATCAGCCCCTGAAGATTAAATGGGGAATGGGAGATACCTATGGTGGCTTTTCAGTTTGGGTATCGCCCCCCAATGGAGAAATGAGTGAGTTTTTTAGTATTAGTATTGATGGCGTGCTTCAGGTTTCCTCTAGAAGCTATGCAACCCTAGCGCCATTTGATAAAAAGAAAGAATGGGATTATCTCAGAAATCAGTTTAGCGCCATTGGTTTATCTCTCCCCGTCGATCCAGTTGAACCCCGGTTAACCAGTTTTGTCCTATCGAGTTTACAGGATGAATCTGCCCTAAATCGGGTGATCAATGTCTTAGAGTCCGTATTGGGTAAGGTTATGGGGAACAATTAACAATTAACAATTTTCAGTGCATTAGGGTAGGGTGGGTTAGGCGGCTAAAACCTAGACTCTGACAGCAATCTATCAATCCGCCGTAACCCACCATTTTAGGGTTGTTACTTTTCACCCCCTTCACCCCCTGCCCACCTTACCCATTTTCAGATCAGCGATCGCCCAAACTATCAATCATGTCATTGCCAATGGAACGCAGTGGAATGAAGCAATCTCCAATCATGTCATTGCGAATGGAACGCAGTGGAATGAAGCAATCTCAATCATCTCGCGAATCGTAGCGATCGCTTCCCTGCGATCGCACTGACATCTATAGCAAACTTAAAATGAGTTATGTAATGGCTGCCCCTCATCCCCCAGCCCCTTCTCCCGCAGGCGC
>NZ_JAQOSO010000097.1 GCF_030068505.1 Roseofilum capinflatum BLCC-M114 | reverse complement strand
TAGACAGGTTGTGTGTGTATCGTCGTGTCTCAACCTTAATCCAATTGACTATATATCAAGTCTGGTTTCCGCAAGCGGACATGAAAATGGGAAAAGAGAAGCGGGCAAGATGCCCGCACTCCTAGAATCCCTTGATATTACTGGAGTGGGAGCGTCTCGCTCCCTAGATTTTTAATTATGGTGTTTCCGCTTCGCGGACATGAATAACCGGACTTGATATTACTCATTACTCTAGGTTAAGGCTGGAGTTAAATCTGGTTTCACTTCGCTTTGCAAGAGTCCCGTTAACAGAGAAGCTGGATGTTCGGGGTATGGCCAAGCAAAAGCATGGCGGAAGGAGGCATCTTGACAGGCTTGCAGTTGCTCAAAGTCAATGATGTCTAAAGTCAGTAAATTTTCGTATTCAAAGGGCAGACGCATGTTATGGAGTCCGGCATTATCCGTACAGATGGCAATGTCTACCCCAGCATCAAAACAGCGATCGAAGACAATTTTCAGCTCGTGTAGGTCGTCTAGGGTTCCGGTTTTCAGGTAGGTGGTGGGACAGACTTCTAGACATTGGCCATTTTGGGCCAGTTGGGGCAGAAGGTGGGGATAGTGCAGAGGAATTTGAATCCCGTGGCCAATCCGCATCAGGTAGGGGAGTAGTTCCGGATAACAGCCTTCGCGGGTTTCGTACAGGTGTCCGGTAGTTTTCAGACCCAAAGATCGCGCATATTCATAGAGTTTAATCAATTCTGGGAGGCGATCGCCATAATGGGCATCTCCACCCGCAACATCAATCCCACACACATATTCAGGCATTTGTGCCGCCAGCTCTACGATCGCCCGATTCACCTCAGAGGGCAGCCGGGAATGGATACAGAGAATCTGGCTGGTAATAATACTATAGTTATGATTTCGGCTGGCCTGACCCACGGCTTCAACAATGGCCGCCATTTGATCGATGCGATCGCTCTGGCTATACTCCTCTGGAGTTCGCAGGTAAGGCGTATACCGTAATTCCAAATAGGCTAAATTCTCAAACACATAGGCCCCTCGAATCAAGCGATAAATAAAATAGGGCAGGGTCTCTAAGGTTTGAGTTTTCTCCACCAAGGTATGGAGTTCTAAATATTCATCTAAGGTTTTCCGAGGACGAGTATAAAACGTTTCAAACTCAGGATAGTCAGGAAACTGCTCAGACCATTCTGAGCCGCTACGGTGGAAGTAGCGCCAGAGAATGCGAGGGACGACCGAACCGCCTAAGTGTCGGTGGAGTTCAGCATAAAGAGCCACAGGAAGAACCTCTTAAAAATTTGCGAATAGGGTTTAAACACCCTTCTCCTCCTATGGTAACTAATGGGAAGTCTGAAAACCTAATTAGGGCTTGCTGGATATAGCGCTTTCCGCTTCGCGGACATGAACGCGCTAGGGAATAGGGAATAGGGTTGTGGTACATGGCTTTGAGCCTTTAAGACTGTACACCATAACAGCGCCAAGCGCTGTATTGATCATGCCATTAAACGGGCGTAATTTTTCAGTATAAATGCTTGTGTTTGCTTTCAAGTTGGCGATCGCCCAACTCCGTTTTTTCAGGCTTTCGTGAGTCTAAATAAGGATTTAGACTAGAAATTTCAGGGGATTAGCGATCGCGAATGCCTTCTCACACAGTTTTATCTGTCAATTGAAACGGTTTCACGTCATGTACAGCAGCTACACAATTTCGTGCGGAATGTCGGAACTAAGCACCCTTCAGGACTCATCTCTCAAGCTAATTAAGAAGCTTTTGCGATGCGCGTTAAGCGGGCCCCTAAGTTTTGCAGTTTGACTTCAAGCTGTTCATAACCCCGGTCTAGATGTTGTAAATCTTGGATCGTGGTTGTGCCTTCAGCCGCTAATCCAGCCAAGACTAAAGCAGCAGAGGCTCGTAAATCTGTGGCTAAAACGGGCGCACCCGATAAAATCGGCACACCTTTAATAATGGCAATATTCCCTTTAACGCGGATATTGGCTCCCATGCGCTGCAATTCGGCCACATGGCGCAGGCGATTTTCAAACACAGTTTCAGTCACCATGCTGTTGCCTTCAGCTACAGTAAGCAACGCCATAAACTGGGCTTGCATATCCGTGGGAAAACCGGGATAGGGAAGAGTTTCGATATCCGTGGGTAAAATGCGATCGCCCGGAACCAGGCGCAGTTGTCTCTCTCCTTCTTTAATCACTTTGGCTCCCGTGTCCTCTAACTTGGCGATTAACGGAGTCAGGTGGGAGGCAATCACGTTATTGAGCAGCAGTTCAGATTGGGTAATAGCGGCTGCGACTAGGAAAGTGCCTGCTTCAATGCGATCGGGAATCACTTCATAGTCGGTACTGTGGAGTTGGGATACCCCTTCAATCCAAATGGTTTTTGTACCCGCTCCCTTAATGCGAGCGCCCATGGAGCGGCAGAAGTTAGCTAAATCGATCACTTCCGGTTCCTGAGCCGCATTTTCAATGCAAGTTTCGCCCTCCGCCAAGGTTGCCGCCATCATCAGGGTTTCCGTGGCTCCCACACTGGGATAATCCAGATAGATTTTAGCGCCCTTCAGTTTACCCTTGGGAGCATAGGCATTCACCACTCCATGGTCAATTTGCACATGGGCCCCCATGGCTTGCAGTCCCCGCACATGCAGGTCTACAGGACGAGCGCCGATCGCACAGCCACCCGGTAAGGGCACTTGGGCCACACCTAAACGAGCCAGCAAGGGGCCAATAATAAAGAAACTGGCCCGCAGTTGACTGACCACTTCATAGGGAGCTTGCCCTTGACTGATGTGAGAGGCATCGAGTTCGAGGGTATCCCCATCCCGTTGCAGTTTAATTCCCAAGGATTCTAAAATCTGGCCCATGCGATTGACATCGACCAAGTTGGGTACATTGCGTAATCGGCAAGTTTGGGAGCAAAGCACCACCCCTGCCAGAATCGCTAAGGCGGAATTTTTAGCTCCACTGATTTGCACTTGGCCGCTTAAGCGGGATCTGCCTTCAATCTGAAGCATGGAAAGGTTAGATATCACTTCTGTAGTGACAGAATTAGTTGAAATTGCGGTATTAATGGCCCTATCCTCCAAAAATTAAGTAATTCTTACCATCAGTTGCGAATTTGGTTTTGATTGTACCGGAAAGTTTTCCTGTGCGCTAATCGAATTTCCGGATCGCTTAGGAGTTTTGAGAGGCGCGAGATTCTAACCACAGGGGAACGACGATCCAGGCGATGAGGAGAACGAGAGCAAGGATGGCAAATTGTCCCACCCAAGCGATCAGTTGTTCTAGGGCAATCAGGCGGCCGACAAAGAAGGAGAGACTAACCATGACGCTTGCCCAAAGGCTGGCTCCGGCGACGTTACAGAGTAGAAATTTAGGATAGGGCATTTCTACGATACCGGCGATCGGGCCAGCAAAGATCCGCAGGAGAGCGACGAAGCGACCGAGAAAGACAGCGCGAGCCGCATTGTTTTGAAATTGGGTCTTGGCATTTTCCAGTTGGGTTTCAGCCACCCGAAAGAATTTACCCACTTTCAGCAATAGGGCCCATCCTCCAGCTCTACCGATCCAATAGCCACAACTATCGCCTATGACGGCTCCGGCGATCGCACTGGTGAGGACTCGCCAATAGACCATTTCGCCACTACCGGCTAGAAATCCTCCCACTAGGGTAATGGTTTCACCCGGTAGGGGCAGGCCGGTATTTTCGAGCATAATACCGAGGAAGATTGTCCAGTATCCGTATTGACTGGCCAAAGATTGAATGGTATCGAGGGAGAAAAATTCTAAGGACATGCAAATCAGGTAGGGGAGAAGAGAACGTATGGGTTACGTTGCTAGATTGGGCTTTCTCCGATCTTGGCGTGGAATCCGGGTACTGTCAATCTGGACTGAGGATCGGAGCCTTCGGGAAAGTTTGCCCCCCAAGGTGAAGTTCCAAGAAAGTGTAATTTTTGGGGCTGACAATTCTCGATTTTCACGCTTATATTAATAAAGTCTAAAGAAGCGATCGCTAGAGTAAGATTGCTTACGCTAGAGTTCGGTCACTCAGTTTCCGGACTCTTTTGGCTTTAGATTTTGAATTGGTCAACGATTTTAACCTCCTAGGGACTCACCAAAAGGATAACCACAATGACAAGTAGAGTAATGGGTCAATTTACGGTTCTTCACCCTCAAGGGCGTTTTGATGGCCAGGGGGGCGCACAGATTGCTCGACAGATTGAGGAGATGGCTTCTCAAACTTCCGTCCTTTGTCTAGATTTGGCTGGGGTGGATTTTATGGATAGTGCAGGTTTGGGTAAGTTGGTTTCTGGACTCAAAACTGCTCGCCAGCAAGATTGCCGCCTGGTTCTGTGTCATATTCCGGGACAGGTGAAACTGATTTTGGATATTGCCAAGCTAGAGGGCGTTTTTGAAGTTTATTCTTCCTACGAAGAGGTGGTACGGGTTTTTGACCCAGAATCAATGAGGGAATTGAGTGCGGCTTGAAGAAGGCGATCGGATTTGCAGGTCGATTAGGGGGGTTCCGATTTGGCAATACCAGTAACTGGTGAGAAGATCGGGTTCCTGAATCCCTAAGCTCCCTAAGACTGGGGTATCGGGAAAGGGAATCAGGCGATCGAAACAGGGATCGGATGTCCCCCCAAACTGGAGGAGATAGACTCCAGGAATAGCCTGAATATGGCGCAGCAATTGATAACCGAGTTGGTAGAGGGTTTGACGGGTGCGATCGCCTAAATGTAGAGGTTGATGATAGCTGGAGTTCCGGTTTTCGATGGCTTCAGCATAGAGGGGGCCTTTGGCAGTAAGAATTAGGGGTAGCCAATGATTTCCTTCACCGGTGGCATATCCCCAGGCGGTAACGGTTTGCCGTAGAGAGTTTAGAGATCGACAATATTGGTAAGTTTTTTGACCAGAAAAAGGGAGCCAATCAGGAATGTTGAAGGTCAAAGGACAGAAAAGCCCGTTATCTGAAGGGTTGAGGGTATTAAGGGATTGAATAGAGGCATTCAGATCGGGAGAAATACTGTTAATTGTCTGTAGTAATTTTACGGGTAAAGGAGCCGAGCGATCGCGATCGGACTCGACAACAATCTGCACAGAGGAATGGGACATAGGGAATGGGGAATGGGGAATGGGGAATGGGGAATAGCTTGTATGGCTTAGGGTCTAAGGCTTCAAGCTTTACTCCATACAAGAGAGAATTGCTATATAGCAAACCTAAATCAGTTGTGTAATGGCTGCCCCTCATCCCCCAACCCCCCTTCGGCTTCGCTCAGGGCGGCGCTTCTCCCGCAGGAGAAGGGGAGCAGAAGTCCCTCTCGGAGTGGGAGAGGGATATAGGGAGAGGGCATTTCCTGTTGCACAATTCATTTAGACTAGCTATATATCAAATTTTTAATTTTTAATTTTTAATTGATATTAGTGATGGGAAAATCGGGTAAATCAATGCGGGATGGGTTGCGGGTTCTCATGGCTAACCGATAGCTGACGCTTTGTAGTTCGGCGTGCAGTTGGCGATTTTCCCGTTGCAGGAGAGCGACTTTTTCCCGGATGGGTTCCATGCGTTCAGCGAATTTTTGCCGATAGAGATGGGGAAGCTCTTGTACGACTTGTTCGAGCATTCCGGAGCGATCGCTTAATTCTTGCACGGACTGGCGCAGTTGATAGATTTCGCTATCGCGCTCTTGAATTTGTTCTTGATAGAACTGTACCTGTTCTTCCACTTTTTGTAGTTGCTCTTGGAGACTTCGCAAATTTTCCGTTTGCTCTGCTGACCCAGTTTCTGCCGGAATAAACGAGGCATTCCCTTTGACTAAGCGAAAAAGTTCTTGAGATAACTGTTGTACCAATTGGTCTCTTAAGGTTAACTCTTCCCGCAGGCGAGTCATTTCCGCTTGAAATTCCTGAAGGGTTTCCGAGTCAGAAGAATGGGTCATGTTTGAGTCTCCTTTGGGTAATGGGGAATGGGGAATAGGGAATGGGGGATGAGGGATAGTCGTTGATAACTCATTTAGGTTTGCTATAGACAGGTTCTAAAGAACTGACCGGTTCCGGATCTACGGCCTCCTCATACAACGCTAGATCGAACCAAAATGTTGTCCCCACTCCCACTTCACTGACCAATTGTACACGACTATTATGTTTCTCAATAATATTGCGGACAATGGATAATCCCAGTCCCGTTCCTTCTAAGGTATGTACCCGATTTTCCACGCGATAGAAGCGGTCAAAAATGGCGGCTTGGTCTTCGCCATCGATGCCGATACCCGTATCAGCCACTTCAATACGCACGACCTTATTTTTCCCTTGGGGACAATAGGCACGAATCATCACTTTACCTTGAGATTCAGTGAATTTGAGGGAATTCCCCACTAAGTTCGTTAACACTTGCAGCAGGAGATCGTAATGGCCAAAAATTTTCGGTAAGTCGGGTTCGATGTCTTGGAGTAGTTCAATCCCTTTATCTTTGGCGTTGAGTTGATAGGTGCGGAGGGTTTGTTCGATTAGTTGTCCGACATAGACGGAATCGAAGTGATAGGTGCGGCTTGATTCTAGTCGAGATAAATCTAACACATCATTGACTAAGCGAGTGAGGCGATCGGTTTCATGATTGGCGGTTTCCAGAAAATCTCGGCGTTCCACTTCACTGAGTTCTTCCCCATATTCATAAAGGGTTTCTATAAATCCTTTAATATTAAATAAGGGGGTTCTTAGCTCATGGGATACATTACTAATAAATTGGCTTTTTGCTTCATTGAGTTCCACTTCGCGGGTAATATCTTGAACCGTCATCGCAATCCCTTTCAAATTGCCAATATTACGAGCATCTACACTGGGTTTGATGTGATGCTCATAGAGTACACACTCTTTGGCTAAGGGCCGTTCGGGCACGACACAAGTATCATTTTCATCATGTAAACAGTCTTGGCATAAAGCTTCTTCCCCCGTAGCTCGATGGGATAACACCGTGGTTAACAAAATTCTCACGGTGCGCTTAACCGGTTCGGTTAAGGTGATGCGAAATTCATTAACCGAAGTCCCATCCGCTAGGGAAAATTTACCCTGGATAATTTCATAAAGGGGGCGGGTTAATTTGACTTGTATGGGGGGTGGGACATAGCGTAAAACATTTTTACCGACGATGGGTTGTCCTTCCCAATCAAACATGCGCCGAGCATTGGGATTGACTAAGATAATATTGAGATCGGTATCTAATAGAATGGCTCCATCGGCAATGGTGGAAACTAGGGTTTCTAACTTGGCCTTTTCGGCCGTGAGTTCTTCAATATTTTGTTCTTCGTAGCTCTCTAGCCGTTCGGCCATATCATTAAAGCTACAAATGAGTTCCCCTAATTCTCCTCCCAAGGGTAAATCAATGCGCTGATTGAAATTACCGGCAGCGATACTTTTCACTCCGGTTAAGAGTTCTTTAATGGGTTGGGTAATGGCCAAAGCATTAAACACTCCACCTAAAATGACCATTGACCAAATGGAGACAAACACCGCTAGGGTGACATCGCGGGTAAGATTGGAGGAGGTGACGACGGTGGGATTCGGATTAATGCCGATCGCCAATACGCCAAGATATTTGTTTTCGTGGATCAAGGGAACGAAGACATCAGTGACTTCTCCATCGGGGGTTTGATGTTGGCGCACCAGGGGCACTTGGGAGGAAGTCATGTAATTTTCCGGTAGCTGAATGCGCCGTTCGATACTCAGGGAGGTTTGTACTTCTGAGTCCCAGAAGGGGAGGCCAAAAAAGAGTCGTCCGTCTTCGTCTGCGTAGAGGAGATAGCGAATATTGGAGGTACTGTTATAGAAGCGCTGGGAAAAGCGGGCAACTTCTGTGAGGTTATTTTCGGCTACCAGGGGAGCAACGTTGGAGGCCAGCAACAGTCCCAGGTCTTGGCCAAAGCGGGTATCATGGAGGCGAGCATCGAGTTGAATGGTGTTGACGGCCCAGAAGGTCAGACTGCTCATGATCAGGGATACCGCTAGGGTTGCGGCTGCCATGAGTCGGGTTTGCAGAGTGAATTCTGACCACCAATGGGCGATCGCTCCTTTAAGATTTTTCAGTAAAGCCACCATGATACCAATGCATTGCTCGCTAACACCTACAGTTTTTACATTGTTTCTATTATGGGTTACTAGCTCTGTTTTTGCCGTACTCGATAGCCGATATCTCGACGGTAGTATAAACCCTGGAAGTGAATTGAGGCGATCGCCTGATACGCTGTTTCAAAGGCCAGATCGTGGGTTGCTCCCAGGGCAGTCACCCCTAAAACTCGGCCACCACTGGTCACCGGGTGATTGTCCTTTAAGGTCGTTCCCGCTTCAAAGACGATCGCCCCTTGCCCTTCTGCTGTCTCTATTCCAGTGATGGCAAAGCCTTTTTCAAAGTCACCGGGATAGCCGTCAGAGGCCGCCACTACACAGGCACAGGCTCCCGGTTTCCAGGTAATCTCTTGTTGGTCTAACTCTCCCTGAGCCGTAGCTAAGAGCAGGGTTTCTAGGGGCGTATCTAACAGGGGGAGAATGGCTTGAATTTCCGGGTCGCCAAACCGACAGTTAAATTCAATCACTTTCGGATCGCCTTCTGGAGTAATCATCAGGCCAGCATACAATACCCCCCGGTAAGAAATCCCCCGTTTTTTTAACGTTTTCATGGTGGGGATGAGAATTTCTTGGTTAATGCGATCGCTTAATTCTGGGGTAACCACTGGCGCAGGAGCATAGGCCCCCATGCCTCCGGTATTGGGCCCTGTGTCCCCTTCACCGATGCGTTTGTGGTCTTGGGCACTGATGAGGGGGCGGATAGTTTCGCCGTCGGTGAGTGCCAAAATCGAGGCTTCTTGACCAGTAAGATACTCTTCAACCACCACTGTTTGACCGGCTGCACCAAATTTACCGGAAAATGCCTCGGATATTGCCCCTTCTGCTTCTGCTAAGGTCATAGCGACCGTGACTCCTTTACCAGAGGCGAGACCATCGGCTTTAATCACAATGGGCACTTTTCCACTCTGGACATAGGCGCGGGCGGCCATTTCATCCGTAAACACGGCGCAGGCAGCCGTGGGAATAGATGCCTCACTCATCAGGGCTTTTGCCCAGGCTTTACTGGCTTCAATTTGGGCCCCGGCTTGGCTGGGGCCAAATACGGTCAGGTTGTGGCGTTGCAGGACATCGGTAATACCGAGGGCGAGGGGGGCTTCTGGGCCAACGATAATCAGATCAATGGCGTGGGTTTGTGCATATTCGGCGATCGCCTCAAACTGGTCAACCTGGTCAATCTTCAGGGGCAGATTTTCGCAGCGCTTTAACCGTGCCGTTCCCCCATTCCCAGGGATACAAATCACCTGCTGCACTTGGGAAGATTGCAAGAGGGTTTTAGCGATCGCATGTTCGCGCCCTCCACTACCAATGACAATAATATTCACGTTCGTTATTCAATTCAGACTCACCTGTTCAATTTTAAAGGCCAATGAATCAATTAAAAAATTAAAATTGCGTAATGGGTCAGATCCCCATCTCCACTATCCCTTCAATTCCATCCCCACTTCCAGCCAACCGAGACTTTTGGGAATCGCATTGCTGCCAAACATCAGACCTCCGGGTTGGTTGCGAAACTGGGCCAGGGTTTTCAGGGGTTCCCGTTGGGGGTGACGTTCTCCAGTGGTTTGATCTGTCGTGGTGACGATGCAGCGATCGCAAGGTTTGACCATTTCTAATTGGACTGTCCCCAGGGTTAGGGTTGTCCAGTTGTCCTCAGCAAAGGGTTCGTTGGTGTCGATGACCATGTTGGGACGGAAGCGGTTCATGGGAACCTGGGGCGGATCTTGGGGATAAGTTTGCTGTAGTCTGCGGTTCAACTCTGCTAACGATGCCGTATTGGTGACCAGTATCGGGTAGCCATCGGCAAAACTGACGGTATCCTTGGGGCTGAGGGCATACTGGGGGTTGACGGGGCGAGGATGGTGGGGAGATTGATGGACGAGGCGACAGGGACGATCTAAAGCGAGAACCCTTTGAAACCATTGAGCGGCAGGGTCTCCTTGGTCAATGGCCATCGTCTGGGTACGCCAGACTTGAACGGGCTGTAGCTTGCCCTCTAAGGTCGGTTGGAAGGCAAAAGAGTCAAAATTGTCATGTTCTAGGATTAGGGTCTCTGAGTCCCATTTTACGCGCACTTGAGCCATTTGCGGATAGTCCCGTTGGGTCATGAATTGCCCTTGGGTGACTAACATCATTTGGCGATCGCCAGCTAACCCGTTTGGGGTGACTTGGGCCCTTGAACAGGCGATCGCGCCACAAGATTTAATCGGGTAAATATAGAGTTGGGAAATGTGCATTATCGAGATCTTGGCTATTTTTGGCCATTATCTCAGACTCGTTTCGGCTCACCTACTTGACTGCAATTTGTAGAGCGGCTGGAGTTTGGGTGAGCATCGGTTCTAACTGTTCGATTAACAGTTGTTCCCACTCAGGTAACTGGTCTACAGATAATCCTGGCAGGGGACAGGAGGGAAGGGGAAAGAGGGCTAAACTGACGTTTAAGGATAACTGATGCAGAATTTTCACCATCGGTAACTGCCGGTAATATTGCCAGGCATCTTGTAAATTCTCTGGGGTGTGACCCACATGGAGTAAAATCCAATTTTCACCATCCTGGCTTTCGGCGACTAAAGCATATAAACCGGGTAACTCTGGGACTCTTTTCCCCATGTCTTCAGCATCACTAAACCGATAGGTTACCCAGCAGGTTTGCATCCAGGTTGATAGGTCTTGAGTGGCGGTTGAGTCCATAGAGTTTGCACCTTGGTGGGAATCATTTTCTGTCGTTTCCCTATACAGATTCACTCTTCTGAATCCGGACAAACCACCGCATCCGGTACTCCTTGCTCGTAGGAGAGCCAGAGATTACCAGAGGTGTATCCCATAATAAATCTCTTGGGCATCATGGGGACGGGGGCGATCGCCGAAAAATTCCCGGATTAAATGACGAGCGCTATACTCATCATTAAGCATAATTCTCTTCAAACCCACATTCCGCACGACAAAATGTAGTACAAATACTCAAGCAAGAGCAGTGAG
>NZ_JAQOSO010000096.1 GCF_030068505.1 Roseofilum capinflatum BLCC-M114 | reverse complement strand
TGCCTAAGTTGCCCAAAGAAGAGGCAATGCCAGAGCGATCGCCGATTTGTTGAAAGATTTCCAGAGACTGCTGGTAGAAGGATATGGCACTTTCGTAGTCTCCTTGGGAATGGTAAGCACTGCCTAAGTTGACCAAAGAAGAGGCAATGCCAGAGCGATCGCCAATTTCTCGTTTGATTTCCAGAGACTGCTGATCATAGGATATGGCTCTTTCGTAGTCTCCTTGGGCATAGTAAACGTTGCCTAAGTTGTTGAAAGAATTGGCAATGCCAGAGCGATCGCCGATTTCTTGTTTAATTTCCAGAGACTGCTGGTGGAAGGATATGGCTCTTTCGTAGTCTCCTTGGGAATAGTAAGCACTGCCTAAGTTCATCAAAGAAGTGGCAATGCCAGAGCGATCGCCAATTTTTCTTGTTATTGTCAGAGACTTGTGGTGGTAGAACATAGCTTTTCGGTAGTCTCCTTGGAAATAGTAAGCACTGCCTAAGTTGTTGAAAGAAGTGGCAATGCCAGAGCGATCGCGGATTTGTTGAGAGATTTTCAGAGACTGCTGGTGGTAGGATATAGCGCTTTCGTCGTCTCCTTGGGAATGGTAAGCGTTGCCTAAGCTTGTCAAAGAGGCAGGATAGCGCCAGTCTTGCTGGTTGGGTAAATGGGGCACTAATTGCAGATATAGTTCAATGAGTAGGGCGTTGTAACCCCGTATATGCAAGAACTTGGTTACTGATTCTTTTTGACTTGGATTACTGTAAATCACATCAAATGCCTGTTCATACTCTCCCAACTGGCACAGATGATAAAACAACTCCAAATAATCCTGCACATCCTCAACCGTTGCCGTTTTCCAATCTTCCGGCATTTCACACCGACTGCGATACACCTCCACTGCTCGCTTGTGCGCTTCTCTTACATCCTCAACACGACACCGCAAATACTGCAAAATAAACGGTTGAAACTCGTAGCGTTGTAGCTTTTCCTTGTCTTTTTTCTCCAAAGCCACCAGAAACCCTTGAATCGCTAAATTAGGCAGTTCCTCATCTCCAATACTCCCTCTGACTATCGCTTCGACCAGAGGGCGATCAAACCCTTGGCGCAATACCGTAAGCAGCAATAACCGCTCTTGCCAAACTGGAGATACACAACTCCAGCACCGATCCAAAACGACCAGTAACGGCACATTTTCTTCTTCGCGATGCCTTCCTTTAAGCTGCTGTATTGCTTGACTAATATCTGTCGTTAACTCAGCCAAGGTTATCCGCTCATCTCCTCTCTGAGTGCTTAACATCCCTCCCGCTAGACTTAACGTTAACGGATGTCCGCTTACTTTCTGGGAAAATTGCTCCCGTTCCTCATCGGTTCCCTCAACTCCCCGCGCTGCTAACAACTGCGCTCCTTTTGATTTCGATAATCCGAATTTTAAAGGCAATATCTGGGGGGTGTGTATCCAGGATAATTGAGGTTCAACCTGCGTCGTCACCAAAATCTCTGTCTGATCGCCAGTTGTTAAACACCGTAAACAGCGTTGCAAAAATTCTAAATAGTCCTCATTCTTGACTACTGACTCAAAGTTATCCAACACCAGCAAAAATCGCTTCTGTTGTAACTTCTCGACGAGCATTTTCGATAACTGAGTATCGAGCGTGTTTTCTAAAATGTCTTGGGATACCCCCACCAACTCTCGCAAAACCTGCTTTGCCCAAATCGAAAACAGAGGAGGATTCCCCAACTCTGCCCAATATTTACCGACAAAATCCTGGCGCTCTAGACATACCTTGACCGCGAGGGCAGTTTTCCCCATCCCCGCTATGCCGACAATAATCCCTAATTTCCGATTTCCATTATCCAACCATCTATGAATTGTGGCTAATTCTTCTCTCTCTTGCCAATCATTAATCTGAGGCAAAGCATCCCCGAAAACAGATGAAGTGCTTTCCGGTTGGGGTGTGGGTGTCAATGTCCCAACTCTGTCGAGCAAATCATCAAGCTTTCTGCTATTGTCACTGGCAATATCTTGAATCTCTGCCAATGTTTTGCCAATCTGACTTAATTCACCATATAACCATCCCCGCAAGCGGCTGAGGATATCCTGAGTAATGCCAATTTCCCCTAAAATCACCTCTATCCCCACACCCAACTGCTCGGATAACTGCCGAAACCGCGCCTCATTCCTGGCTAAGTCCTGCTGAAGCTCCCCCAATTTTGCTAATGCTTGGTTCAACTGCTCTTGCTTTTCCTGGGAAACCTGCACCTGCTGCAACCCGTTGTGAATTGCTCCCAACATGGCTATGGTAAACTTCCCAAAGGCTTTGCCCCCCTTATCAAAATCGGCTTTTAACACCTCTTGCAAAGCAAAAGCAAACTTTTCATCTAACTCTGTTGCCAATTTTTTTAATACATCTTCAGGGGGAAGATGACATTTAATGGTAGGGAACAGAGCAGCAGGAACGGCAAAATCTAATCCATTGAAGCCATACTGAAACACATATTCCTGTCTGTCCAAATGTTCCTGATGCAGGCGATCGCACAATTCATGCAATAATGCCAACCAATCCGGCTCCGTCAACACCTTCACGGGTTTCTGACCTAGAGCCTGGCTAAATAAGCCCAAAACCTGGCTATCCTGAATCAGGTCAAATTTCTCATTTTTCTGATTTTCTAAGTCTTTAGCGATGGTTTTCCAGTGTTTGACAGTATATTCAGCCAGGGATACCAGCCCCTTCTTCGATCCCGGATAGGTTCCCGCCTCTGCTCTGGCTTTAATCAGCAGCCCTATAGCCAGCCCCACCGCTTCCGCTAAATCATGATTATGCAATTGCCCCCGACTATCCCGCAACCGCACCGTCAGATTCTCCATGTGCTGGGGTATCACATCATTAGCAATAATCCCCGCAACCACGGAAGCCACGGAAGTGCCCAAGACACCCCCACACACCGTTCCTCCGGCTAACAAAGCCGTAGAACCGATTAACCGAGCCTTGGGTTGAGTAATGAAATCCATCGATACGCAAACAGTAGCGTTGTTTGTCTTTATTCTATCCCCATTTCTAAAACATACATTTCCATTGCCAAACCTAGCGATCGCCCAGAGTCCCCCTTATCTGGCACAGAATACTATAGTAGCGTGAGACACTGCGGCCAGCATCGAGTTGATTTAAGATATTTATCATTACTGAAAGCATCTATCTTAAGCAAAACCCCCTTAGATGAGCGGGTAGAATACTCTATCGTCGCTAAAAAACTTTACCGAACTGTAGATCGAACCATAAAGGTCAACCTCTAACGTTGGTCAATGAGATACACATTCTATGACTCTGTTGATGAAGAATCTGGTTAAAGGCATCGTTAAAGAGCGGCGAGATTATAATACTTGGGTAGCCAATGAAACCCTAGAAGATTATTCTCTGCGCTATGCCCCCAAATCTTTCCGTAAATGGTCGGAGTTTTTGGTGGCAAATACGGCGCTTGGGGGGATCTCTTTTCTGGCATTGGAGGCGATCGGAGCTTCTTTATTAATCAATTATGGATTTACCAATGCATTTTGGGCGATTTTATTTTCAGGCTTAATTATTTTTCTGGCGGGTGTGCCCATTACCTATTATGCCGCCAAATACAGTATTGATATGGATTTGTTGACCAGGGGTGCAGGATTTGGCTATATCGGCTCAACCCTTACGTCCTTGGTTTATGCTTCGTTTACCTTTATTTTCTTTGCCTTAGAAGCGGCAATTATGGCCCAAGCCTTGGAGTTATATTTTCATTTACCCTTGGCTTGGGGCTATTTGGTCTGTTCGGTGGTGATTATTCCCTTAGTTTTCTATGGGGTGACGTTGATTAATCAGTTGCAACTGTGGACGCAGCCGATTTGGTTATGTTTGATGATTTCGCCCTATGTTTTTGTGGCCTATAAGGAGCCGGGGGCATTTCAATATTGGCTTGATTTTGCCGGACATTCAGCGAGTGGAACGGGGTTCAATTCCCTGTTGTTTGGGTCAGCAGCAACGGTGTCTTTGGCTATGATTGCCCAGTTAGGAGAACAGGTGGATTATTTACGGTTTTTGCCGGAAAAGACCTCGGAAAATGCTTGGAAATGGTGGTTAGCTGTGTTAGCAGCAGGGCCGGGTTGGGTGTTTTTGGGCATGGCGAAACAGTTAGGGGGGTCTTTTTTAGCAGCTTTGGCGATCGCCCATGGATTGGCCGAAAGTGAAGCTAAACAACCGATTCAAATGTATCTGGGTGGGTTTGCGGATATGTTTGACGATCCGGGGGTAGTGTTGGCCGTGGCGACCCTATTTGTGATAATTTCTCAAGTGAAAATTAATGTTACCAATGCCTATGGAGGATCGTTGGCTTGGTCTAATTTTTTCTCCCGTGTGACCCATTCTCATCCGGGGCGGGTAGTCTGGTTAGTGTTTAATGTGACGATCGCCCTGCTGCTGATGGAATTAGGCGTATTTGAGACTCTGGAGGCGGTTTTGGGGCTATATTCCAATGTGGCGATCGCCTGGATCGGGGCATTAGTCGCCGATTTAGTCATTAATAAACCCCTGAAACTCAGCCCTTCCTATATCGAGTTTAAGCGAGCCTATCTCTACAATATCAATCCCGTCGGCTTTGGTTCCATGGCGATCGCCTCCGCAGTTGCCATTATCGCCTTTCTGGGACTCTTGGGCCCTTATCTGCAAGCCTATTCCGCCTTTTTAGCCTTGGGCATTGCCCTGATTTTATCGCCCCTATTGGCTTGGATAACCCAGGGAAAATATTATATCGCCCGTACAAACGAACTCCGCGATCGCATCAACCTCAGTCCCTCCCTGATTCAATGCTCCATTTGCGAACAGCACTACGAACCGGCCGATAGTGCCTATTGTCCCATTTATCAGGGCCACATTTGTTCCCTCTGTTGCACCCTAGAAGCCCATTGTCATGATGCCTGTAAGCATACCGCAGAAACTCAATTGTTCTGGTTTTCCCAGGGGTGGATCTCCCCAATTGGACAACACTTTTCTCCCCAATTTCTCAAACGGGTTATCCGCTTTTTAGGCGGCTTTTTCCTCTTAGCCGGAACCAGTGGAGCCGTCTTAGGTTTAGTCTTCTTCTTTGGAGTGTGGGAATCTGCCCAGGTTCCAGCCGAAGAGATTCCCTTCATTACCACTCTGTTCTTAAAAATCTATTCTTTACTCTTAGTCCTATGTGCAGTGGGAGCTTGGTGGTTTGTCCTAAGTGAAGAAAGTCAAGAGTTAGCCGAAGAAGAATTAGACAAGCAAAATTTACAATTACAAGCGGAAATTGAAGAACGGGAACGCACCCAATTCGCTCTACAAGAGTTAACCCATCAACTCGAACAACGAGTCGCGGAACGAACCGCCGAGTTATCGACAACTTTACAGCAGCTCAAACGCACTCAAAGCCAATTGGTACAAACCGAAAAAATGTCTAGTTTGGGTCAATTAGTGGCAGGAATTGCCCACGAGATCAATAATCCAGTTAATTTCATTTACGGCAATCTAATCCATGCCGTTGATTATGTGGATGATTTATTAAAATTACTTGATGCTTACGAACAGGAATTAGAACATCCAAGCCAAAAACTGACCGCATTAAAAGATGAATTGGAGATTGGATTTATTCGTGAAGACTTGCCTGAACTGTTACAGTCTATGCAGGTGGGAACTAATCGCATTCGGCAAATTGTTTTGTCTTTACGGGTGTTTTCCCGGTTAGATGAATCTGATTTCAAGGTTGTGGATATCCATGATGGGATTGAAAGTGCATTGATGATTTTGGGGAATCGATTGAATCAAACCCCTACAAATCCAGGGATTAAAGTGATTCGGAACTATGAAAAATTGCCCTTGATTGAATGCTATCCAGGACAGCTTAATCAGGTGTTTATGAATATTTTAGTGAATGCACTTGATATTTTTGAAGAGCAGAATAAATGCCGATCTTGGGAGGAACTGGTTCAATCTCCCAATCAAATTACAATTACGACTGAGATCCAACAGCCCCATTGGGTTTCGATTGCGATCGCCGATAATGGGCCAGGAATTCCTGCATCGATTCAGCCTAAAATTTTTGATGCCTTTTTTACAACCAAACCGGTGGGTAATGGCACGGGTTTAGGCTTATCGATTAGTTATGAAATTATTGTGAAAAAACATCATGGACAGTTAAGCTGTTTCTCGGATGTGGGCAAGGGAACAAGGTTTATCATTGAAATTCCGATACGGCAGAATCATTAAGATAGGGAAATGCTGTATTAGCTGTATTACTATAGAGTATTACTATAGAAAGGTCAAAAATAGTAAATTCAAGTCCCATGGTTTGCAATACTCCGGTTTATCCTGTGCGTTGGGATCGAGACTATCAATGCGTGATTCTGATCGATCAAACTTGCCTACCGGGAGAATATACAACGGTGAGCATTCGTAACTCATCTGAGATGGCACGGGCGATTAAAACAATGATTGTGCGAGGCGCTCCGGCGATCGGAGTTTCGGCAGCTTATGGCATGGCTTTAGGAGCGCGGGAAATTCAAACTCAAGAGCGTGCCCTGTTTCTGGAGCAACTCGAAGCAGTGGCGGAAAGGCTCAAACAAACTCGCCCAACGGCGGTGAATTTGTTTTGGGCTATTCAACGGATGTTAGAAACGGCTCGGAATATATCCGGTTCTGTCGGGGAAATTCAGTCCCAATTGTTGGCTGAGGCTGAACAGATCCAACAAGAGGATATACAGACTTGTCAGGCGATCGGAGAAGAGGGGGTTAAAGTATTACCAGATACGCCAGATCGGTTAAATCTGTTAACTCACTGCAATGCCGGGGCTTTGGCTACAGCCGGGTATGGAACAGCTTTAGGGGTGGTGAGAAGTGCTTGGGCACAGGGACGGTTGAAGCGTGTCTATGCGGACGAAACTCGCCCCCGGTTGCAAGGGGCAAAGTTGACGGCTTGGGAATGCGTGCAAGAAGGAATACCGGTTACGGTGATTACGGATAATATGGCGGCCCATTGTATGCAACAAGGTAGGATTGATGCAGTCGTAGTGGGAGCCGATCGCATTAGCGCCAATGGGGATACGGCCAATAAAATTGGAACCTATAGTGTGGCTCTGGCGGCGAAAGCTCACAATATTCCGTTTTATGTTGCGGCTCCCCTGTCTACCGTGGATTTTAAGTTAGCCGATGGCGGAGAAATTCCGATCGAAGAGCGCGATAGTCAAGAAGTGGCGCAAGTGGGAGAAACCCAGATTACACCAGCCGGTGTGGAGTATTATAATCCCGCGTTTGATGTTACTCCTGCGGCGTTGATTGCAGGGATTATTACGGAAAAAGGGGCAGTTGCGCCCCAGGATTTAATTAATCTGAAGGAGTAGAGACAGATGGCTCGACGAGGGCATAGGGGATATCCTCAGACAAGAAGCAGACGCGGTTTAGTTCCACTGCTGTGGATCGGTGTATTGGGTTTGGTGATATGGGGAATGACTCTATCTTTACCAGGATGGGGACAAACGCCATCAACGGCAACGGTGGCTAGTAAGGCTCCAATTGTATTGGATGGTTATGAGTTATTTGAGGTAGAAGCGTCTGGGAATTTTAGCGCTCAGGAAAGAGCCAAGCAAGTGAATCAGCTCTTACAGGAAAAATTGGATGGGGCGATCGCCACTAATACCCCGCCTGAAGTCAAAATTGTTGAGCATAACGGCCAAGTCAGTCTGCAAGTGAATAACCGTCACCTGATCTCGGTCAGTGAATCGGATATGATGCCAGGGCATCCCTCCCTAGAACAGGCTCAAATTTGGCGAAATGAGATTCAGCAAGCTCTGCAACGCGCTCGCCGGGAACGAACCCCGATTTATAGAGCCTGGGCAATTAAAATGGCCCTGATTGCCAGTGGTGTGGCGATCGCCCTGCAATGTCTCTGGTTTTGGCTACAAAGACGGTTACGACGACAAAAAAACCAGGATGGGGAGCTGATTAAAACCTCCTGGAAAATCTTAGCCCTGATCCTGTTACAAGTGGCGACTTGGCTGATCTTTATCTCTTATGTCACCAATCTTTTTCCCCTCAGTCGTCGCTGGCTCTATCGTACCTATATTCTCTTGCGGAATCTGTTTTCGGCGCAAATTTTTACCGTCGGAGAACGGGCCTTATCCCTGAATAATTTACTGTTAATTGGAGTAATGGCGATCGCCTTAATATTCCTGACTAACTCCTTTACCGAAGTTCTCAAGGCCAAAATTGTCCCCCTGGTGGGAGTCAATCGCCATTCCCAACAGGCGATCGCCTCCTTTATTCGCTATGGTCTGCTGTTTATTGGATTTCTGCTCATTCTCACCCTCAGTGGGGTAGACTTTAGCTCCTTGGCGATCGTCATTAGTGTCCTCGGTGTGGGGATTGGGTTCGGTCTACAAAACATCGTCAAAGATTTTATTAGCGGCCTAATTATGATCTTTGAACGACCCATCCAAGTGGGAGAACTGGTGCAAGTGGGAGACTTTCAAGGTTTGGTGCAACGCATCGGCCCCAGAGTGACCGAAATGACCACCATTGACCGGGTGACGATCATGGTTCCCAACTCTCGCTTTATTGAAGGAGAAGTGCAAAATTGGAATCGTACCGGTTTAACCCGTCTGAAAGTATATGTGGATGTGGCCTATGGCTCGGATATGCAACGGGTTCATGATATCCTGCTGGCCGTTGCCCAACTTCCCCACCCGGAAATTCTCCGCCATCCCCCACCGAAAGCCCAATTTAGAGGTTTTGGAGAGAGTGCCCTTAATTTTCGCATCGTGGTCTTTATTCGAGACCCCTTGAAACAACCGAAAGTGAGAACCCATTTACTCCATCACATGGCCCTGTATTTGCAATACTATGGCATTGAAATTCCCTTTCCTCAACGAGATTTACATCTTAAACTCCCTGGACTCGAACAAGTTACCGATACCTGGTTAAAACAGCAAGGGCGAGAGAATTGGCAACCCTCCCCTGTCCCCATACCCGAACCCCCTAAAATTCAGCCCGAATATGATTGGGAAGATATCATTCAACGAATGCGGGGCCCGGAAGGTCTGTCTATTCGCGATCGCCGCTATGGTTTAAAAGTCTTTTCTCACTGTTTTACCGGGACTGAAGTGGTGGAGTGGCTAATGCAACACGAACAAGCCACCCGTATGGAATCGGTCATGATGGGACAAATGATGGTCGATATGGGGATTTTTCATCATGTTTTGGATGAGCATGAGTTTGAAGATACGACCCTCTTCTATCGCTTTTATGCCGATGAAACCCCTTCAGATGATAAGGATACTCACTATTCTGCCACTCTGGGGGGCGATCGCCCGGATGAACAGGGAATGGAAAAAAATACGGAGACTGATTCTACTGTTATTGAAGATTAACCATTTCTCCTCTGAATCCTTATTGGGGGATGGGTGGGACAATATTGGGAATATAGATCACATCAGGAAACAACGATGGCGGTATATAGGGCATGATTTGGGGATTGAAGACATCAGCTCCCGTTTGCATCTCTGAGGGAGAAAGGGAGGTAAAATGGTCGGCACTTAATCCAGAACTGTAATCGATTAGAGTGCCTAAACTTTGTCCGGTGGCACGAACTTTAATCACCGTATCTAGGGCCAAGGTTCCGCCCACATTGACCGTAGTATCCAAGTCTAGATCCGAGAAAGTTAAGCCATCCGTGAGACCGATGCGGTCTTCATTGCCATTCCAATCGAGAATTTGATCGACCAAACCGGGATTGTTGTTGGCTTCATCGTAGCGCAAGACCAAGGTATCGGCCTCTTCACCCCCCATGAGCAAATCGAAGCCTAAATCTCCCACGAGGAAATCTTGGCCGGCTCCCCCCTGCAAGGTATCATTGCCTTGGCCGCCTCGCAAGGTATCATTGCCTGAGTCTCCCCAAAGGCGATCGGAGTCGAGATCCCCCCGTAGCAGATCGTGCAACAGGCCACCAAAGAGGAAATCATTACCTTGTCCTCCCAACAGGCGATCGCTATCTCCCCCACCCCACAATTGATCCTCACCCTCATTTCCCAGAATGATTTCACTAAAAGGTGAACCAAATACTCGGTCATCTCCCTCTAAAGCCCAAAGACCCCCGAACAGATTAACAATAGAATAATTTCGGGCTAAAGGGTTGATCGAGGGAATGATCAGATCGTGGCCCTCTGTTCCTACCCGACGCTCTAGGGGGAAAGGAGAGGGACTTGAGGTTAACACCGTTCCCCTCGTGGGGAGTAGGGACTCCGTTAAACCGTCTGCAACTTCGATGGATAGGGAGCCGAGGGAAAATATTGAACTGGCTTGATCTGTGTTATCTCCTAAGAAAAACCAATTCGGGTATGAATAGGTATTGGTTTCACCCACCCCATAGTTACGAAGGGGCCCGCTTAGGATCGGTTGTCCATTGGCCAAAAGGGTATAGCTCTGATCCTTGACTGCTAATTCATAGTCGGTTGCACTTTGAGTATTAAAGTTAACGGATTCTCCGGGGATGAAATCAGCATTTTTGGCAAAAATTTGGGTTTCGGTAAACCCGAACTCGATTTCACCAGCTTCCTTATCACTCACCACCAGCAGGGTTAAACCAGCCTGATTGGGATCGGAACTCTGCTCTGAGTCGAGGGCGAGGTTAAAGGATACGGTATAGCCCTCTGTCGGGTTGAGGACGGGAAATCGGGCGTTGAAAGGGTTGACGTGAGGAGAGCTGTTAACTGGGAAGGGGAGTTGCAGCAAACTATAGTTGACGTACCCTAAAGAGGGCGGGCCGTTGTGAGTGTTGACCGTGACCCGATTGTTACTGAGGACATCCGCTTGCGAAGAGCCATTACCCTGTAAAAACAAGTAGCCTTGTTCGGTGGGGAGAGTATTTAACGCGCCATCAAAAAGAATGGTTTCCACAGTGACCTCCTGATGTGAATTATCCTGTGACTTCTTTTAATTAAGACTACAAGCGCTTTGCGTAAGTTTCCTGGGATCGCTGGGATCGAGAAGCCCCTCATCCCCCTACCCCCTTCTCCCGCAGGCGCTGCCCTGAGCGAAGCCGAAGGGAGAAGGGGGAAAAAGTCCCTCTCCCGTGGGAGAGGGATTGAGGGAGAGGGCATTTCCCGTTGCACAACTTATTTAGACTAGCTATATTACCCATTTTTAATTTTTAATTTTTAATTTTTAATTTTTAATTGATATAAGATTAAGAGCGCCGCTATTGCCAGAGGTCTATGGCTCTAATTGATTGGTTGATTGTTCTGTTGTATCTCGTCTTAACGTTAGGGTTGGGGTTATATCTATCGGGGAAAGCCTCGGAGGGATTAGAGGCGTTTTTTGTGTCGGGGCGATCGCTCCCTTGGTGGCTCTCTGGAACCAGTATGGCAGCCACAACGTTTTCCATTGATACTCCCCTCTACATTGCCGGAGTCGTTGCCAGTCGCGGCATTGCGGGGAACTGGGAATGGTGGAGTTTTGGTATTGCCCATGTGGTGATGATTTATATCTTTGCGCGGATGTGGCGCAGATCGGGGGTGGTGACGGATGCCCAGCTAACGGAGATTCGCTACGGGGGATCGATGGCGGCAATTTTACGGGCAGTGAAGGCCTTTTTGTTTGCCGTTCCGATTAATTGTATCGGTATTGGGTACGCGATGCTGGCCATGGTTAAGGTGATTGATGCCCTGGAATTGTGGCAAAGTTTGGGTATCGAACCGGGGGAGAATCTGAAACTCTGGAGCGTGGTGGGGGTGAGTTTATTTGTCCTATTTTATGCCGGAATTTCTGGACTCTGGGGCGTGGTGGCGACGGATTTTTTCCAGTTTTTCTTAGGGTTATTTGGGGCGATCGCCGTGGCAGTGATTGCCGTTAGTCATATTGGCGGTATTCATGAGTTAATTCCCTTGCTGCAAGAACGGACAGATACGGATATTCTGGCCTTTATTCCCCTGAATGGAGAAGCCGCAAGCCTCAGTTTAAGTACCTTTGGCGCGTATCTGCTGATCCAATGGTGGGCGTTTCGGCGCAGTGATGGGGGTGGGGAATTTATCCAACGGTTGTTAGCCTCGAAAGATGAAGCGGAAGCGGAAAAGGCGGCTTGGTTTTTCAATATTTTGCACTATGTAATCCGCACTTGGCCCTGGATTTTAGTGGCGCTGGTGGCTCTGGTGATTTATCCCAATCTCGAAGATCCAGAGTTAGGCTATCCGAAATTAATGTTAGATTTCTTGCCTCCAGCCCTGTTGGGGGTAGTGGTGGCTTCTCTGCTGGCAGCTTTTATGAGTACGGTTTCGACCTCGATTAACTGGGGCGCATCCTATTTAACCAATGATTTATATTTACGCTTTTTCCGCCCGGAGTCTAGCCAGTCGGAGTTAGTGCTAGTCGGTCGTGTTTCTTCGATTATGGTAACGGTTTTAGGGGCGATCGCCGCCTTCTATTCCCAAGACGTAGCCACCGTGTTTCGGTTGGTGATTGCGATCGGAACCGGGCCAGGATTAGTCCTGATTCTACGCTGGTTTTGGTGGCGCATCAATGCGGCTGCTGAATTAGCCTCCATGGTGGGTGGCTTTGTCGTGGGATTAACCACCAGTGTTGTACCCGTATTAACCATCGAAGATTTCGGTCTCCGCTTATTGGTGACGGCTGGTATTAGCGGCGTTTGCTGGGTAGCTGCCATGCTCCTCACCCCTCCAGAGTCCGATCGCACCCTAGATGAATTCTATCGGTTAGTGCGACCTGGCGGCCCGGGCTGGCGAAAAGTGCGATCGCGCACGGGATTACCACCCGCACAAAGCTTACCCCAAGATTTACTCAAAGTCACCGCCGCCAGCTTGATTCTATTTGGCGCAATGTTCGCCGTAGGCGGGTTTTTACTCTTAAATCAGAGAGTTGGTTGGATCAGCTTAATCATCGCCGTTGCTGGAGCGATGATGTTGCGCTATGTGAGTCAATTAAGAATTGCTCCCATGGCTCGACCGGGGTTAAAGGATGAGTAAGGGCTTGCAGGGGAAACTCTCAGCATCAGAAGGAATACATGATTGTTTCCCCAATACACCGGCTAGGATTTAAAGACACTGTTTCACTTGGGAAATGGCCGCTTCTGGAGAATCTACAGGATAAACTAAATTAGGGGAAAATTGGGCAAAAAAAGGGTAGGCTTGGCGGTTATCCGTTAAGAGAATCACCGATTTTTGATTTTTCAGAGCCAGGGCAACCTCGGAAGCAGTTCCGAGTCCCATTCCGCAGGCAATCACCACATCAGAAGAGAGAACATTAATGTTATTGCGGGCATTGCCTAAATCCGTAAGAATGGCAATATCAACCGCGTTGGAAATGCCAGTTTTATCCGCAGTTGGTAGAATGCCGATGGTGAGTCCCTGAGCAGATTTCGCCCCCTGAGACGCGGCTGCCATGACTCCCGCATTTCGCCCCCCGGTGAGTAAAATCCAACCGTTTTGGGCAATCAGTTGACCGAGGGTATAGGCATGTTCGAGATCCCGTTGACTGGCTCCTGTACCCGGGCCCATAATGCCAATAATGGTTTTTGTCATAGTTTGCCTGGCGCAAGTCTATATGAATTGGGATTACAGCGCTTTGCGCTCTTAAGTAATGAGTAATGAGTAATGAGTAATGAGTAATGAGTAAGAAAGTCCCTCTGAGTCTTGTATAAGGGCAGATTGAGGGTGATTCAAATGTACCCCATAGCAGCGAAAACTGCTGTAACGACCAAAACTCATTTTTAATTTTTTCGGCTGTCGCCGACATGAAAATTTTTAATTTTTAATTGATATGATGGCGATCGTTTTGCCAAAACCAAACCTCTGGGATACTGAATCTGCGATACTTTTCTAGCTTATCAATGCCAGCGCTCGTTAAAACCACTTCAATGGCTAAATCGGGATATTCTTTATCTTCTCCAAAACAATAGGATTCATCGGGACTAAATGAAGCACCTCGTTCTTCGGCTTCGCAGGTGGCATTCCCGACGGGGAAAAAAGGAATCCCCATCTCAAAGAAATAGACTTCTAATAAAATCGCAATTAATTTCTTAATCCGTTCGTGTTCTCGGCTGGTGGTCATAAACTGAATATAGCCATCGACATAACGAACCTTTAAACCAGGGATCTCTTCTACCCAGATTTGCATAGTTTTGAACTGCTGCCAATTGTGACATCCAGGAAGGATAAGCTGTTGTTCGCCGGTTGTCTCTACAATAGATGGCATCATGACCCGTGTCCTGAGATAAACTCTGTTCTCGATCCAATCATAATGTGGATCGCTAAGATCTTGCCCTCTCCCTTTCATGTCCGCTTTGCGGAAAATCCCTCTCCCACGGGAGAGGGACTTAAATGAAATTGCTGTATCCATTTCCCAGACATTATGAACGCGCCTTTTTTTCCCCAAGTTTCGGTTATTGTGCCGGTGTATAACGGTGAGGAGGACTTGCCGGAGCTGTTGGAGGGGTTTCGGAATCAGACCTATCCAAGCGATCGCCTAGAATATCTGATTGTAGACAATGGGAGCCGCGATCGCACCGCCGAAATTCTGCAAAGTTCCGACTTACCCAACCTCAAACCCCTCAGTCAAACCCAGATCCAAAGCTCCTATGCAGCGCGAAACCTGGGCATTAAAACCGCTCAGTATGACATTCTCGCCTTTACCGATGCTGACTGTCGTCCCCAACCGCAATGGTTAGAAAACCTAGTTCAACCGTTTGCCAAGCCAGACATTGGGTTATCCATTGGCGAAATTATCGCTCTTTCTGGTAATACTCTACTGGAACAACACGCCGATCGCCAAGAAACCCTCTCCCAAAAACATACCCTTGCTAACCCCTTCTGTCCCTATGGACAAACCGCCAACTTAGCCGTGCGTCGCTCTATTTTCGATCGAGTCGGCTTATTCCGTCCCCATTTAACCACCGGAGGAGATGCGGATATGTGCTGGCGTATCTTGCGCGAAACCGACTGCAAATATGAGTTTGTCCCCGATGCAACCGTCAAACATCGCCACCGTCGCACCCTGAAGGAACTGCAAAAACAATGGTATCGCTATGGGGAGTCGAACCGCTATCTGCATCAACTCCATGGGGTAGACTTGATGCGTCCCCTAACGCTCAAAGAAACCCTCTATCGGACGGTGCGCTGGATGCTCAAAGAAGTCCCTATTACCAGCACCAAAATGCTCTTAGGGAGGGCTGATATTGTAGACTTAGTGAATACTCCTTTGGGGTTGTATATGTTCCAAGCGAGAACCCAAGGGCAAAAATTATCCGATCTGCCGGAAAATGCCCGCTATATCGAACCCCTCACCCCCAACTCCTAAACCATGCGTTCATATACCCTATTAGCGTGCGCGAAAATTAATCTATACCTGGAGATTGTCGGCGATCGCGCCGATGGTTATCATGAATTAGCCATGATCATGCAAAGTGTAGATTTGTGCGATCGCGTTCATATCGAACCCTCTGGTACAGATAGTATTCGCATCACCTGCAACCATCCCGACGTTCCCAGCGACTCCAGCAACTTAGCCTACCGTGCAGCCGAGTTAATGCGCTCCGAGTTTCCCGAAGCCTTTGCTCGATACGGTGGTGTTAATATTTATATTACAAAAAGAATTCCCGTGGCCGCTGGGTTAGCCGGAGGGTCGAGTAATGCGGCTGCTGTAGTTGTGGGAATCAATTTATTATGGAATTTGGGCTTAACCCAGGGAGAATGCGAACAGTTAGGGGCTGGGTTAGGGTCAGATGTGCCTTTTTGCATCCGAGGGGGAACCGCTCTAGCCACGGGACGGGGAGAAAAATTATCACCTCTGCCAGATTTGGATCAATTGTATGTGGTGTTAGCCAAGTATGACAGCGTGAAGATATCCACCGCTTGGGCGTATAAAACCTATCGTGCCACCTATGAAGAGACCTATATTCGCGACCCGGAACATATTGAAGCCTACGGTCAAAAAGTCCATTCTGGGGCCATGGTGAGGGCGATCGCCAGTAAGGATCATGCCATCATTACCGAAGAATTGCGGAATGATTTTGAAAAAATTGTCTTACCCGAATATCCCCAACTGGTTAGCCTCAAACAACGGTTTATGGAAGCTGGGGCCCTAGGTACACTCATGTCCGGTTCCGGGTCTACCGTCTTTGCCCTTACCGAATCCCAGTCGGAAGCCGACCGCATAAAAGCTTACATTGAACAAGACTTACATCACCCAGATCTGAACTTTTGGGTGGCTCAGTTTTCCCCCACAGGCATTAAAGTGAGTGAATAGATTTATGAATGAGAACGAATCAACCGCCGAGGAGAACAAGAACAGCTCCATTTCTGCCAAGGTTACCCCAGTGCGCTGTTTCACTGGGGCACTCATGAGTGGAGCGATCGCCTACTTTCTCTATTTCCTCTCCCTATCCATTATCCAGACCTTTGCAGAAAAACCCCTAGCCACTAAAAATGCGATCGCCCTCAATATTGGCGCAGCCGTCCGTACCCTAGTCATGGGAATGGGATTATTAGCGACTGGCGTATTTGCCCTGACTACGGTAGGATTAGTGGCCCTAGCGATTCAACTCGCCCTTCGCAAAAGCAGTGCCCATTAATCCCCGTTTGGATGAAACAGAACCTATTATCGCTCATTAGCAGCATCAGTCTACTGGTCTTCAATTGTAGCTTCAGTGGGGTTGCTCTAGCCCAAAACACCGATTCCCCGGTCTTAAAAGTAGGGACAAAATCCGTTGAACCCTTCGTGTTTATGGAATCCGACCGCGATCCCTCTGGCTATAGCATTGAACTCTGGCAAACAGTGGCAAACGATCTGAACCTAGAGTATGAATGGGTGATTTTTGATTCCGTTGGCGAAGTTTTAGCAGCCGTTGAAGCAGAAGAAGTCGATTTGGCGATCGCCGCCTTTACCATTACCGCCGACCGAGAACAAACCCTAGATTTCTCCCATCCCTACTATCCCACAGGCCTACAAGTCATGGTCAGGGATAATCGCCGACGACCCCTGCTCATTCTATGGTCTTATATCAGCTCTCCAGAAGCCCTAAGAGCGATCGGTATTTTACTCGGAATTTCCCTCATTTCTGCCCACCTTCTCTGGATTTTTGAGCGCCACCACAATCCCGATATGTTTCCCAAAACCTATCTAAAGGGAATCTGGGAAGCCCTCTGGTGGTCATTGGTCACTGCGACAACCGTCGGGTATGGAGACAAAAGTCCTGTCGGATTTGTAGGGCGCTTAGTTGCCATATTTTGGATGTTTGTCAGCCTATTTGTCGTCGGGTATTTCACCTCTTCTTTAACCGCCCAGCGTCTCAGAGCTGCCTCAACGATTCAAGATTTATACGGGAATCCCGTTGGCGTTGTCGGTGAAACAACGGCCGCTGAATTTGTGCGCCAACAACCCATGAAAATGGTTCCCTTTGCCTCCTACGAACAAGGGTATCAAGCCCTAAGAGAAGGCAAGATTCGTGGATTTGTCGCCGATGCGCCCACCTTGCGATACCATGCCTCCAACAACCCTGAATTCCGTCTACTGCTCCCTCTGTTGAATCAGGAATACTATGGCATTGTTTTTCCCCAAGAAAGTCCCCTAACCGAACAGATCAATGTTCACTTGTTGCAATTACAAGAACAAGATTGGATTGAGTCTCTCAACCAGAAATGGTTCCCCCAAACCCAATAATATCGCCTTTTCCTTGCCTGTCGGACTTGAAACGCAAGAAAAAGGCGAATAGGACAGGCCTGATTAATCGGGACTTTTAAGAGAACCGATCGCCCCTTATCCATTCAATTGTTCAACGAAGGACGGGATAAATCAGGGGAAGACTCAATATCAGAAGCGCGATCGCTTTCAGACTCATAGGTTTCAGAGTTGAGTAATGCGATCGCCTGACGCAAAGATTCCGTGCGGTCTACAAACAGATGATGGGGAGGCAACTTTGCCAACACACCCAACTTTTCTAACCGTCGTTTCACCTTACCCGTAGCACCCACGATCATCACCTGACGACCTTCATCCAGAGCATCTTCAATCGCATTTTGAATCGCTAAAGAAGACGTAACCCCCATCACCGGCACATCCGTCAAATCAACAATCAGGATATCATGGTCTTCCATGGCCGTATGCTCGCGAGAAATCGCCTTAGCCACCCCAAAAATCATCGGCCCGCTTAAGTGGAACAGTAACACCCGGTTGTTTGCGCGATCGAGAAGCTCTTTCTCTTCATCATTGAGCAAAATTGCATCATCAGCATCCGTAATCGTCTTCACATCATTAGACTGAAGTTCAGTCAGACGATCAATCGTCAAGATATTAGCAATAAAGACCCCAACACCAACCGCAGCAATCAAGTCTACAAAAACCGTTAACCCAATCACCCCATACATAATTAAGGCCCCTTTCAAAGAAACCTTATGAGCCTGTTTCAAGAAGCCCCAATCAATAATATCAATACCCACTTTCAGGGCAATCCCTGCCAATACAGCCAAAGGAATACTTTGGGTTAATCCACCAGCAAACAGAACCACACAGAGTAAAGTAACCGCACGAATCACGCCAGAAAGAGCCGTGCGTCCTCCCGTTTGGATATTGATGACCGTTCCCATCGTCGCCCCAGCACCGGCAATCCCTCCGAATAAACCGGACATAATATTACCCAAACCTTGACCAATTAACTCTTTATTAGAGTCATGTTGGGTACGGGTTAAACTATCAGCAACCACAGAAGTTAAGAGGGCATCAATACATCCGAGCATCGCCAGAACGAGAGCATCAACCAACATCGTTCTGAGAGAATCAACACTGAACATCGGTAATTGGATACTCGGTAAACCGCTAGGAATTTCACCAATCCGCCGTAATTCTACATTTCCGAAGAGAGTAACCGAGATAATCGTTCCCACAACTAAAGCAATCAATTGGGGAGGAACTAAACGCTTAACTTTCGACGGAGTTAAGAAGAGAATCGCAACAGTGATTAACGCTAAAATTAATTCTGTAGGTTGAATATTGGTAACTAAATCCGGTAGAGAGGTAATGGTTCCAATCACACCCCCTTTGGGAGAAGCCTGACCTAGGAAGGGCCCCAATTGCAGGATAATCATAATTAAACCAATCCCAGACATGAACCCAGAGATTACCGTGTAAGGCATTAGGGTGACATACTTCCCTAACTTGAGGACTCCAAAGAGAATCTGAAAAACCCCAGCCATCATCACCACAGTAAAGGCCATGGCCAGACCTTCCTCTTGACCGTAGGAGCCAACTAGGCCCGCAATCACAGCAGTCATAATGACCGTCATCGGCCCGGTAGGTTCAGAAATCAGGGTAGGCGTTCCCCCAAACAAGGCCGCAAATAAGCCGACCAAAACTGCACCATAGAGTCCAGCTTGGGCCCCTGCACCAGAAGCGACCCCGAAGGCCAGGGCCATCGGTAGGGCAATTACCGTAGCGGTGAGACCGCCAAAGATATCCCCCTGTAAGTTATTCAAATTGATTCGGTTAAAGACTTTCATTGTTAAACCGGTTTTCCTTAATAGCAAACCCTGTATATCGTGTATTAATATACAGAAAACAAACTTTTAGCTCTCTCTTAGTACATAGATGAAACACTATGTATTTAATAATATTTTTTTGATACTTTTTATAAGTATCCTAAAAATATCGAATAGTAAGAGTAAATCATAGATTGTGCATAAAGTCTCTGGGCTATGAGGGATTCAGCACGACTCAACTCAAAACCCAACCCATCAAAGCCAAAAAGCCGGGGTCATGCCCCGGCTTTTTGGTTGCCGTGTTTTGTCTAGACAGGTAGCGTCCCTCATAAAGCAAGCAAGGTGCTGTAAGGGTTTTGGTTTGCGATCAATTGCAGTGATTCAATGCACGTAGCCTGATGTCTAGCTTACTTCAAGGTTGATAAGGATTGAGCATCGAGTTTACCGTCTCTTTCAGACAAGGCTTGACCAAAGCGTATCCGGTGACGCTGGGATACCTGTTCCTCTGGGTCAACGCCATCAAAGGTCGGCGGAATCCAAGCACGGACGACTAATAAAGCTCCCAACACAATCAGAAAAGCACAGGCCGCCATGACCTGCATCCACGGGGTTTCCAAAATTCCTCGGACAATGATTTCTCGCAGTACCGAAACAATCGAGACTTCCACTGCAACTCCAATCGAAACTCGATGCTCCTTTAAATAAATAATCAGCAATCGAAACAATTCTACTAGAATGAGCAAGAATAAAATATCGGCAGTGACCCGTGGAAAGTCCAAAGGGGGCAACAGGGACAGAAACATCTCTCGCAGTTGCATGACCATGAAGCTAAACAGGCCGATGCACAATGAAATCACAATTAAGTCCTGTACCAGTTCCAGGACACGAACAATGTGGTCTCCATTAAACCAACTGCCCCAGCGAGGAGAAGGGTTTGAGGATAAGGGTTCCATAGATAGCACTCAAAAGTAAAGGGTGAAGAGGGAAAAGCGGTCTAGATGCTATATCATAGCTACCGCGTTGGTCGGCCGGGCAGGAGCGCGGCCGATCGCAACGGTTCTGGAATCAGCCACCCAGCGCCTGGGCAAGTCCGATGAAGAGCGGTATTCCCAAAGCCAGCGCCACTGGTGTACCGACGGCTGTGGACGAGCCAATGTACGCGGAGGGATTAGCCGACGGAATACCAGCTCGTAAAGTCGGTGGCCCTGAGATGTCTGAACTGGAGGCAGCGATAACAGCTAGGAGTACGACACCGCCAAGGCTGAATCCTGTGGCGTAGTGGGCAATCATGCCCAAACCGAAAGCAATGAATCCATGCAGCAGAGGTGCAATAAAGGCATATAGAGCGTACCACTGGCCCACCTTACGCAGCTCGCCAAGTCTTGCTGTAGCTTCCATACCCATGACCAACATCAGGATCGAAAGCAGGCCGCGAAAGCCAGGATCGAAGAAGGTTTCATAAACCCTTTCTGGCCGGGTTAGCAGGCCTAGAGCGAGGCCGAGCAACAGTGCTGATAGGGCAGAACCTTGGAGGCTTTCCTGGATAATGGGCCAGATCCGAACCCGCTGGTTTGCGGAACCGCGCCGCTTACTAAGAACTGCTGTACCGCCCTGCTCGCCGCCATACTCCTGCTCGCCGAGATACTCCTGCTTGCTGCGCTGCTCCTCTTCAGCCTGGCGCTGCTTCTGCTTGCTGACGTAAATGCTGGCCAAGACGATCGCCGTCACAAGCGCTGGGATGTCCATGAAGGGATACAGTGCAGCGGCCCAGGGTTCGTAGGACATGCCTTCCGATTCGAGTATCGTGATGCCAGCAGCGAGGGTAGAGCCACTCACTGCACCGAACAACCCCGCAGTCGCAATGCCATCCACGACTTTAACGTTCGGCAGCAGGGCTAATGTGTAGCGCCCGATGAACACGATAAGGATACCTAGGATTACGGCGAAAGCTGCGGGCAACAGCATTTCTAACAGATTGGCATTGCGGATGGCAATACCGCCGCTCAATCCGACTTTGATGAGCAGCATGAAGACGATGAACTTATAGATCGCATCTGGAATTTGCAGTCGGCTATTGACGGCGGCCACGACCATACCACCAATTAGAAAGCCGAGTGTTGGGGACTGCAATTTCCCCAGGAAAAGCGTAAAGAAATTGGATAAAAAATCCATGAATACCTCCTTCCACCTCTTCTATGAGGGTTGATTATTGTGATAAGTGAGCTTCAATAACGTAAAGGTGAAGGGCTTCACCCCTACAGCACAGGCGTTACAGGAGAACCTGTTCACAGGGTGTTCAGAGATAGCTGCTCTCCGAACTAAGCTGGAAGGTTATAGCTGTTTTGCCCTACCTTCCATAGATTCCAATCTATTAAGACTTGAATTTTATGTATTTCAGTCTATCCTAAAATGGACAGATTTTTGCACTCCGTCCCATGAATTTCCAAAGTAATGTCAAATTCAACTGATAAGTTTTTCTTTTGTTTTGCGATTTACACCTATAGTCCCCTGACTCACGTCTCATCGGTTTGATCCTGAATGGGGGCATAACGCCGAAAAGATAAGTGTTTTTTATCAAACGCTTCCGCTAATCTGAGTTAATCTTTCTCAACAGAGGGCAGTCGTTTGGCATAAACTTAAAAATTATGATTCAAGGCACAACCATAGAGTCTTGAATTGTTATCGCAGAATGAATTAAGAGGTAACTCCTATGACCCAGAAAGCGAGCAAGCTCGTGATTGTCACGGAAAAGGTACTGCTCAAAAAGGTCGGCAAGATCATCGATGAAGCCGGGGCCACCGGTTATACGGTGGTGCCTGCTGGCGGTAAAGGCAGTCGCGGCGTGCGATCGTCGGGACAACCTAGCGTTGGCGACACTTACGCGAATGTAAAGTTCGAGGTACTTACCCCCAATCGGGAGATGGCGGTGAAAATTTCCGATGAGGTTTCATCGCAGTTTTTCGAGGATTATTCGGGCATCATCTATGTGTGTGACGTGATGGAGGTACTTCACGCGCACAAGTTCTGATGTAAAACCCGTTAGTTGGTGCAGAAAAATCTTTCAGGTGTTTTCTGCACCCCATTGATTGGGTAACCCACCCGTTAACGTCATCTGCATTACTCTTGAAACTATTGGGGCTTTTTGTGGTAAATGCACGTCAATTGTGCTTTAATAGTAAGGTTGTCTAAACACGCACATCTAGGAGGTTCGGGTGTTTCCAGACTGGAAATCAATCTACCTAGATGGAGGATAAACCCGAAAGGAGAATTAAACCCTATGCCCGTTGTTTCACTCGCTCAGTTATTAGAATCTGGAGTTCATTTCGGACACCAAACCCGTCGCTGGAATCCGAAGATGTCGCAGTACATCTACACTTCCCGCAATGGCGTACATATTATCGATTTGGTACAAACTGCCCAGAAAATCGAACAAGCTTATCAGTACATGCGTACCATGTCTGAGCAAGGTAGAAAAGTCTTGTTTGTGGGAACCAAACGGCAAGCAGCCGGAATTATTGCCCAAGAAGCCTCTCGCTGTGGCGCTTACTATATTAATCAGCGCTGGTTAGGGGGAATGCTGACCAATTGGGCAACGATTAAAAATCGGGTAGAACGCTTAAAAGAACTCGAACGCCTAGAAAATAGCGGTTCTTTAGATCTGCGCCCGAAAAAAGAAGCTTCTGTATTGCGTCGGGAAATGGGTAAACTGCAAAAATACCTCGGCGGCATCAAGACGATGCGTAAAGTGCCCGATATTGTAGTGGTGATTGACCAACGGCGGGAGTATAACGCGGTTCAGGAATGTCTAAAACTGAATATTCCGATTGTGGCCCTACTCGATACCAACTGTGACCCGGATACCGTTGATTATCCCATTCCAGCTAATGATGATGCGATTCGCTCGATCAAGTTGATTGTGGGTAAACTGGCAGATGCAATTTATGAAGGTCATCATGGCGAAGTTTATGCAGACGACTCCAATGATTATCCGGATGCGGAGGAAGACTTTGATGACGATGAAGACTTTGATGACGATGAAGATGGGGATGATAATGAGAATGAGGGGAACGAAGACTAGATATCCTCTTGAGAGCCTATCATGGCCCTATCATGAAAGAGTAATCAGCCGTGCGTAAGCACTTTGGTGTAATCGAGAATCGGAATTAACATGGCAGAAATTTCAGCAAAACTGGTTAAAGAGCTACGAGAAAAAACAGGCGCTGGCATGATGGATTGCAAAAAAGCGCTCAAAGAAACGGATGGAGACCTGGAAAAAGCCTCAGAATGGCTGCGTAAAAAGGGGATTGCCTCCGCCGGTAAAAAGTCCTCTCGTGTAGCGGCTGAGGGTTTGGTGGATAGTTATATCCATACCGGGAGTCGCATTGGCGTTCTGGTGGAAGTCAACTGTGAAACGGATTTTGTGGCTCGTGGGGAGGCGTTCCAAACTCTGGTGCGCGATATTGCCATGCAAATCGCCGCTTATCCCAATGTTGAGTATGTCAGCATAGAGGATATTCCCCCAGAGATGGTTGAGAAAGAAAAAGCCATTGAGATGGGACGGGAAGATTTAGCCAAGAAACCCGATAACATTAAGGAAAAAATTGTGGCTGGGCGGATTGAAAAACGTCTGAAGGAATTAACCTTACTGGATCAAGCTTATATTAAAGACCAGACCAAAACGGTCGGTGAATTGGTGACCGAGACCATAGCCCAGTTAGGTGAAAATATTCAGGTGCGCCGCTTTGCTCGTTTTGTCTTGGGTGAAGGCATTGAGAAAGAAGAGAGCAACTTCGCGGAAGAAGTGGCAGCACAAGCGAGTGGTAAATAATCAATGAAGGGGTTTAGAGAGGCAACCCGCCTCTCTAAACCCTTGATACAGCTAAACTGCTCGCTGGATAAGGGGCGTAAAGGGTTACGCTCCTTTACTCTATGAAGGCGTAATCCGTGGAAAAACTTAGAGTAAACGTATAATTATGGCTAGACCCATACAGCGAATCGAAGGAGAGATCGAGGAGTTGGAGAGCGCGATCGCCTCTTTAGCAGAAGAATTTTACCAAGTCTATAGCAAGTATACCCAACACTTGGGGCCGGCAGTGCGCCAACAGTTGATTTTAGCGAGTTATCATATCTGTACTCAAGGATATCCTCAAGAATTTTTGGCACTCTCCTTAAGCAGAAGGCAGCAGTTACAGGAAGCGATTAAGGATTTAGCTCAAAAAGCAGAAGGGGAAATTCGGGCGATCGTCAGTAGACCTCTACAAGCCTCTCCAACCTTTTCTTCAGAGGAAGAAGAGGAAGAAAATTCAGAAGCCGATTCTGAACCTCAATCTTCCGACTTGAGCATTCTAGAGTCAGAAGAAGAACCTCCTGTGATCCAAACGCCGCAAGCTCTGGCCCAATGGCAGGAAAACGTGGAAAAAGAAATCTTCGAGCAGTTAGACTTCTTTTCCCAGGAAATCAATCAAGTGTTGAGGGCGGCCCATATTTTTACCGAAGACGTACCGCAAACTCTCTTAGAGCTGGCGAAACAGGCCATGGGCGCTCACGAGTCTCTTGCCCCCAGTGTCCCCAATATCTTAAGTTTAGTCCTGGAAGCAGATAACTTTCTCAATCCCAGGAGACAAGGAGATTTTAAGGGGCAAATGGAACTACCAGAACGGTTGCTCAAACAACATCAAGACTCCATTCCTCCCGTGATTATTGGCTTGCAGAAGGGGGACTACGATGAAGATGAAGATGAAGATGAAGATGAGGACGATGAACTCGATCCGATCGCCCTTTTGCCTTTTTCCCTGCCTCTGAAAATCTTGGTAGTGAAGCTGCGTCTATCAGATATTGAGTTTAGCGATCCGAGGGTAACGAGCTACCGAAATCAACTGCGGCATTTACAAGATCGCCTGCGCTCTAGGGGGCAAGACTATCAGCGTAAACAAAAAGAATATGCGATCGCCCAAGCTGAATCTGCCTGGCGATCGAGTTGGATTGAAGACCGGGAATAACCGAGAATAGGGGAATGGGACGAACAATAGTTCGCCCCGACCTCTTCTGTTCTGTCAGCTTTAAGCTTCGGGTTCGGCTAATCCAAACACACGGCAAAAGACCTTTTGCACTTTGTAGCCAGAATCAATAGACTCTAGAGGATCTTTCCGCAGACGGTGGCGCAAACAGAGGGTAACCACTTGTTGAATATCCTCAACAGTGACCTCCGTGCGTCCTTCAAAAGCAGCCAACGCTTTAGCCGCGCGGTTCGTCACAATATCACCGCGCAAACCATCCACATCTAATTCCGAACAGACTTGGGAAATTTGCACCCGTAATTCATAATCAATATTTACGGAAGACAGGCGCTCTCTGGCTTGTACCAATCTTTCTTGTAGGGCCTCTTGCTCCGTTTGACAGCCTTGCAAAAACTCCCTGGGATTACTATCAAACGTCGAACGTTCTTCCACAATTTTCACCCGTAAATCTGGCTCTTTCACGGTGCGAATTTCTGCGTGCATTCCAAACCGGTCTAATAACTGGGGTCTGAGTTCTCCTTCTTCTGGGTTTCCCGAACCCACCAACACAAACCGGGCTGGGTGACGGATAGAAATCCCTTCCCGCTCTACCGTATTCCAACCACTAGCAGCCGAGTCGAGCAACACATCTACTAAATGGTCATCGAGAAGGTTAACCTCATCCACATATAAAATCCCCCGGTTCGCTTTCGCCAATAATCCCGGTTCAAAGGCTTTTACCCCTTCAGAAAGAGCCTTTTCAATATCAATGGTTCCGCATACCCGGTCTTCGGTTGCCCCCAGAGGCAGATCTACCATCATCACTTTGCGGCGCGTAATGGGGAGGGTTTCTTGGTTGCTCACTCGTTGTCTGACTTCATCACTCATCAGCTCTTGATCGTGGGGATCGCTGTTAAAGGGGTCATCGGCAACGATTTCGATTTCGGGTAATAAATCGGCTAAAGCGCGGATAGTTGTCGATTTTCCCGTACCGCGATCGCCCATAATCATCACTCCCCCAATTTTTGGGTCAATCACATTGAGCAGCAGGGCGAGTTTCATCTCTTCCTGTCCCACAATAGCGGTAAAGGGAAACACAGGACGACTCTGCTGGGCAGGAGATAAGGGGATTTCACGGGTTGAGTTCTGCTCAGGGGCGAGGACTGAATTCATAAGGTTGCTTAATCTATAGTTGATTGGATCGCAAGAGGAGGGTTTAAACCTCCTTTATTTATCTTCCCTGAAAAGCGCCCGGTTTTGAAGAGGATGGCAAGATGGGGAAATGAGGGGAAGGCTCTATAACAGTACATCAAGGTTTTGGGCGGGTCATTGAGATCGGGCGTAATTTTTAATTTTTTAAGGGATTTAGATTCAAGCAGAGCCAATCATGCTTATCATAGAGTCACATCTGTTGAGGAGAACGCGATGGATAGAGTTAGCATCAATGCCCTAGATCGTTTTCGCCAAGGAGCGATCGCCGCTTTGTTGGGAACCGCAGCCAGTGCAGCCAGTCTGGTGTGTTTTGCTCCCACTGCCCAAGCTGCGGATACGATCATTTTCAAATATAAATCTGAGGAAGTCACCCTAGGGGTGCGCGAACTGAGAGAATTTGCCCGCAATGGTACAATTCCCTCGGATTTACAGCGCTTCTTAGACAATACGGATCAAGTCCCCTCGGAAGTCCAAGATATCCTGAATTTATCGATTCGAGTCAATCCTAACTTTTTCCGAGACTTGGTAAATACCTCCACAGGGGAGTTTGTTGTCCTGAAATTAGATCAGGCGATCGCCTCATCCGCGAGTAGCCAGGATTTAGAAGCGGTCAAAAATACCCTCCTAGAAGCCGTGGAAGAAGACGGGGAACTGTCGTTAATCAGCTTGCTCGAACGCTATCCCATCGAAACTATTACCGTTGATGTGACTAACTTAGAGCCGCTTTATTTACAAGCAAAAGCTCTGGTCGAGCGGATTATTCCTGCCTTAGAAGTGGCCAAAAGCTTCCTGCAAGATATCGTCTGTGAATGCGAAGACTCCAGTAATCTGCCCACAACTGACGGACTCTCTGCTTCTACTCCTGCGAGCAATACCTGCAAACCCAGCAGCTATACGGCGGAAGTGACGGAAGATGGAATTATGATTAAAAATACAGTCGATGATTCCATTGTGTTAGAGTCCGTCAGCTTCACAAACCTTTCTCGTCTCAGCGCCACCGTTGAGTAAATCCGGTTGATTACCTTTGAGACTCAATGCTTATGTCTACAGTTATACAGTCCATTCAACACCAGGTTTCTCAGTGGATGGTTCGCACCCGTCCCCTAGTGTGCGCGGCGGCTGCGAGTCTGTGTTTAGGAAGTTCCGCAGCTCTCGGTGCTGAACGAGTCGTGTTTAAGTATGGCCCCGTTTCTCGATCGGTTCCGGTTGCCGATTTGACCGAATTTGTGGAAACGGGAGAACAATCGGCGATCGTTCGATTTATTCTTGATTCGGCCAATGCCGAGCCAGAGCAAATGCGCGAGTTATTAACCTATAACGTGGGACTTAACTTGTTATTTGTAGATCGGGTGTTTTACTCCTTACCGGGAGAGTATGTGTTGTTTGAATTAGGCTATTTATTTAGTACCCGGTCGGGAAAAGCCAATATTCAAGCTCTGCGCTCTGCGGTTACCCTATCTGCCAGTGATGATGGCCAGATTTCCCTGTTAGAGTTCTTGCAGAAATATCCGACGGAAGGACTCTATGTGGATGGCCAGCGCGTGCAACAAGTGGCCAATGATGCGATCGCCTTTGTGGATCGCGTTGGGGTACAGTTAGAGTTGCCGATCGCCATTGTCAAAGATTTTCTCAGTAGCATTGTCTGCGACTGCGAAGAATTCGAGAGTCCCTGAACGTCTCATTCTCCCCGTCTTCTAGAGGATGGAGATGGGGGGATGGGGGGATCATATCAAGTCCGTTGGATCAGTTATAGTATGTCATTGCGAATGGAGCGAAGCGGAATGAAGCAATCTCAGCCGTCCCGGTAATCTTGGAGATTGCTTCCCTTCGGTCGCAATGACAACTGTTTAACCGGACATGATATCAAATCCCAATTACCCATTATTAATTGTTAATTGTTAATTGTTAATTATGAAGTTAAGCCTGTGCATTATTGTTAAAAATGAAGAAGAAAATCTTCCCGCTTGTCTGAAAAGCGTCAAAGATGTGGTCGATCAAATGGTGGTGTTAGATACCGGTTCAACGGATCGCACCGTGGAGATTGCCAAGCAATGGGGGGCACAGGTCGAGTATTTTGAATGGTGCAATGATTTTGCGATCGCCCGTAATGAGTCCCTCAAATATGCACAGGGAGACTGGATTTTAGTCCTAGATGCCGATGAACACTTAAATCCTGGCGTAATTAACCCCTTGAAACAGGCCATAACTTCAGAAGAACATTTAGTGATTAACCTCATTCGTCATGAAATTGGAGCCACCCAATCTCCTTATTCCCTGGTGTCTCGCCTATTTCGCAATCATCCCCAAGTACAATTTACCCGTCCCTATCATGCCATTGTGGATGATTCGGTCGAAGCGTTGTTAAAGTATGAACCCAATTGGAAAATTGCCAGTTTACCAACGATCGCGATCGATCACTATGGCTATCAACCCAGCATTATCGCCGCTCAAAACAAGGCAGAGCGGGCGAAATTAGCCATGGAGAGCTACTTAAAAGAGCATCCTGGAGACCCCTACACTTGCAGCAAATTGGGAGCGCTCTACAGCCAAATGGGAGAGATCAAACAGGGAATTGAGGTCTTAGAAAGCGCCCTATCCCAGGATACGAGCGATTTAGTCCGCTTTGAACTCTATTATCATTTGGCATTGGCATACAGTCGCCTGCAACAGTTTGCCCTAGCCATCAAGTATTATAAAAAGGCGATCGCCATAGAGGTGTTATTGCCCCTAAAACTGGGAGCCTATAATAACCTGGGCAACTTGCTACAAGCCCAAGGCAACCTAGGCGATGCCCTGTTAATGTACCAGAAAACCATCGAAATTGACCCCACGTTTGCCACCGGTTACTTTAACCGAGGGATGGCGTTTAAGACGCTGGGAAAACTCGACAGCGCGATCGCTGCCTATCGCAAAGCCATACAATATAACCCTCAATATGCCCAAGCCTATCAAAACCTAGGGGTTACCTATCTCAAAGGGGGCAACGTTCCCGAAAGCCTCAAAGCATTTAAAGAGGCGATCGGCCTTTACAAAGGCATCAATCCCACAGAAGGCGAAAGACTCCGCCAAGAACTAGCCACCATGGGATTTACTGAGCTATAACCGCTATGATTACCAATCATCGTAGTGCCGTGACATAGCTAAAATAGTGCATTAGCGTAGGGTGGGTTAGGCGGCTAAAACCTAGACTCTGACAGCAATCTATCAATCCGCCGTAACCCACCATTTTAGGGTTGTCACGGCAGTAGGGTGGGCAGAAGGTGCTTGACCTTTAACACTTTATTAACTATTATGCTGCGCTCAGTTTCCGGAAAAGGGGGCCAAAACCTGATTAGGTACTTATATCATGACGTATCTAAATTAAATCAGGTATAGTGATGACATCTCTAGACGCTTCAGTTCAAACTCATCCTCAAACACCAACACCAACCCAGGCAAATCGACAAAAATCAGAGCCACCAAAATCTGAGGCCAAGAAGACTAAAAGTAAAGCCGAACTAGAACAGCTTAAACTGTGGCTAGATTTTGCCAAAATTGTCTTGGGAACTGTTCTAGTGGGTATCTTCTCAACAATTATTAATGCTCAGATTCAATACAAGCAGCTAGAGCTAGAACGCATTAATATTGACCAAGAATATTTGAGTCAATTTACCGAAAACGCACTCAGCGATCGCTTAATTGAACGAATACGATTAGCAAACTTCTTCGCTACAGTCAGCTTCTCGGAAGTCTCTCGAACCCGTTGGGCACTGTATTATAATCAGTTAAATCAAGAACAAAAACAACAGCAGCAGCGTCTCCATGAGATCAATTCTCAACTTCCACATGAAAAAGAACGGGCTGAAAACACAGGTGATACAGCCGTCTATGATGCTTTAGTCGAGGAAAAACAACAGCTAGAAAATAATCTAGGCATAATTAGCCCAACCCCTTCAACAGGCGTAGAAAAATGGTCAGATGAACACTTGAATAGCCGCATTATTGATGAGTCAGTTTTTACCTGGAGACAAGCCATTATTGATAATGATGGATATAATGGAGAAAAAATTATTCCGACTAGCCCTGAGCATATTGAAAATATCAAAGACATGGCAGCAAGACTGCAAACTGTTCAGGATCAACTGGGTGAGGACGTTGAAATTCTGAGGTGGTACACTCGAAGACCCTACAACCATGGACTCAATCCTAATCCAATCACCCATTACACAGGATCGGGGGTAGACATTAAAGTTGCTGGATATACCAGTGAAGAATTATATGATGTTTTGGATGAATCATGGGAAGGAGGTATGGGACTTTATCCGGTTCGAGATGGGAGGGTTCATTTAGATAATCGTCCCGGACAGATAAGGTTTAGAAACTAACCGGAGTTATAGCATCATGACAAACGGTGGTATTTAGCTCGAAGGAGTTCTATTTTTAAATTGGAGTAATTTATCGAGGAGCTTTTCCAAATTCTTCACATCATCGGTCATCAACTCACGGCCCACAGAGATCAATTTACTACCAATATCTAGCCAGATTCTCAGAAACATAAACCCAAAAAATAAAGCCACAATTCTGAGGAACCCTAGAGGCAGCTCGATAGTGACTTGATCGCCATTATTCGCGATCGCGATTTGCCTCATTTCCTCCTCGCTGCCGACGATAAACTCATAGATTGGATTACTCGAAAACTCTAAAAGATAGGGTTCTAGTTTGAACAGCAGCATGAATAAAACCAGAATCCCGGTTGTAATCAGAAAAATGCCGATGTGTTTTTTAGAAATCTCCAAGGGCTTACTCCAGAACGTGAGATACAGCGCTTCGCGCGGTAATGGGTAATTAGGTAATGGGTAATAGGTAATAGGTAATAGGTAATAGGTGTAATAGGAAAACCATTTTTCACGCTATAATGCCTATTGCCTAGCGCCTTGCGCTATAACAGCGCAAGGCGCTTACAAACCCTACTTTTAGCTCCAGCATAGCCCATCTACAGGAAGCTATGAAAGCTCTGGATCGGGAGCTTCTAGACCATCGGAACTCATAGCTTGAGACATCCAGGCTTGGGGGTCAATGGCAAGACTGGCAAAATGACTGCCGATAAAAATGGGAGTTTTTCCATTTTGCATTTGCTGATCATAGTCATCGAGAACGGCAAACCCTACATTAGAGAGCATTAATAGAGCCGCCAAATTGACGATCGCTAACAGTCCCATGGTGACATCCGCAAAGCCAAAGACGGTTCCCAGATCTTGGACTGCACCCCAGATCACTAAGGCTAGGGTCAGCACTCGAAACCCATTGAATAACATCTTATTCTCGTTGCTGAAGAAGTTCAGACTATTCTCGCCCAAGTAGTAGTTGTAAATGATAGAGGTAAAGGCAAACAGGAAGAGGGCAATGGTGATAAAGGCTTGACCCCACCAACCCATATGTTCAGCCATGGCTTGTTGGGTGAGGGTTACGCCGCCTAATGCGTCGTTACCGGGTTCATAAACAGACGAGAGTAAGATCACTGATGCGGTGCAGGAACAGAGGATCAGGGTGTCGATGAAGACGCTGAGGGCTTGCACAATGCCCTGTTCTACGGGATGTTTGACATAGGCGATCGCCGCTACATTGGGAGCGCTCCCTAAACCCGCTTCATTAGAAAATAAGCCGCGCTGGATACCATACATAATTGTACTGCCCACTCCTCCGGCGATCGCCGTTTTCACCCCAAAAGCACTCTGCACAATCATGGCAAATACAGCCGGAATTTCCCCCAAGTTGGTGAGAATCACAAAGATCGCCAGCAGGAAATACCCCGTGGCCATAAACGGAACAACGTACTCAGCCACCTCAGCAATGCGCTTTACCCCGCCAAAAATAATCACCCCTAAAACAACCATGAGGGCAAACCCAGTAATATTGGGACTTAACCCAAAAGTCTCTTGAAAAGAGGTGGCCACAGTATAAGACTGAACCGCATTGAAGCCAAAGCCAAAGGTTGCCAGTAACAGGAGAGAAAACAGGGCTGCCATCCAACGTTGTTTTAAGCCTCGCTCCATATAATAAGCAGGGCCACCGCGATAGGAACCGTCAGGTTCTGCTGTTTTGAACACTTGGGCAATCATGCATTCAAAAAAGCTGGTAGCCATGCCCACTATACCAATGATCCACATCCAAAAAATTGCCCCAGGGCCCCCTAGGGTAATGGCAACGGCGACCCCAGCAATATTGCCCCCTCCAACCCGTCCGGCAACACTGAGGGCCAGAGCTTGAAAGGAACTCAGATGTCCTTCTTCTTTGGCAAAGGCATCTTGAAGATTGCCAAACATTTGCCCAAAATAGCGAAATTGGACAAAGCGCGATCGGATAGAGAAATAAAGACCAACAGGAACCAGGACAAAGACTAAAATTTTGCCCCAAATCAAATCATTTAAAAAGCTCAACACGGTTTAATATGCTCATGTTAAAGGAACAGATGATAGCTTGATTTTTACCTAGGGTTTCTAGGATCTTTGGTAAAATAGCTGCACAAGAATTGAGAGTTACAAGCGCAAGCCTGACTCAATTCAAAAGGATAGATTTTTGATCAAATCTACATAGACCTTAACTGGAAATGCATCCCATAACTGTATCGAGATCTACCATTTTAGGCTTCCATCTCGTCAGTAGTCTTCTTGAGAAAATGTTACTGGCGATAATAACGCTGTTGAGTAATGCCCTCAGTGTTAAAAAAGGCAATCGTCTGCTGGAGTTCTTCAGATTGGGTGGAAAGGTCTTTGGCGATGGTGGCTAATTCTTTCGAGGTAAGAGCATTTTGCTGGGTGATACGGTTTAATTGCTCAATAGCCCAGTTAATTTGTTCGGTACTGGTATTTTGTTCTTTGCTCACTGCACTAATTTCTTGGACTAACTCAGCAGTTTTTTGAATATCCGGAACCAGTCGCCGCAGCATTGCACCCGCATTTTCTGCAACCCTCACAGAGGATTGGGCGAGATTCGTAATCTCTGTGGCTGCTGCTTGGCTTCGTTCAGCCAAGGCTCGCACCTCTGAGGCTACCACGGCAAATCCTTTGCCACTGACCTGAGCCTGTACTGCCTCAATGCTGGCATTTAAAGAGAGCATACGGGTTTGGCGAGTAATATCCTCGATCATCGAAATTTTTTGAGCAATTTGCTGCATTGCCAGCACCGCCTCGGCAACTGCTTGCCCAGTGTCTGTAGCATCGGCAGCGGCCTGGAGGGCCAACTGCTCCGTTTGCTGGGCATTTTCAGTGTTTTTACGAATGGTGGCCGTGATCTCCTTCATGGAAGAGGAAACTTGTTGGGCTGCGGCTGCCTGTGAATTTGCGCCTTCCGACATGGCTGCTGCCCTAGCACTCATGCCATAACTACCGTCAGCAACATGGCCGGTCACACTCTTCACGTCGATCATCACCCCCTGGAGCCTTTCAATGAAGAGGTTGAACCAATGGGCTACCTCTCCGATTTCATCATGGGAGGTAATCTTCAGCCGTCGGGTTAAATCTCCTTCACCCCTAGCAATATCTTTAATCCGGGCGGACATGGCCACAATTGGGGTTCTCAACAGATTTGAAATGAGCAAAAACAGGGCCAAAACGATAAAAGACAGGATGGTGGTGGCGATCAAAACCAGACTTTGCACCACATTCCGGGCTTCTGGAACCAGGATGGAGAATCGGCGAGAATTCTTTTGAATGGTATTGAGATAGTCTTGGAAGCGATCGACAAAGAATGCAGAGGAAATACGCTGATTCACATAGTTCTCAACGATCTCATTGGCTTCATTGAGATCGACAATATCATTTTCGCAGAGCGTAAACACTTCGCCGAAACCTAAGAGCGTGAAGGCAGATTTTTCAATATCATTAACGGCATCAAGACAGGCTATGGGCAATTCCAAGGTGTTGGCTAGGAGGGTTTGTAAGCCCATTTCTAAGCGTTCTGTGGAGTTGGCTGTCACAAGGGATGTGTTTACAAGCTTATCCGTATGGTGCAGTGTTTCTTGTATTTGATCGAGTTTAATCTGCATCAACAGGGCAAATTCAATATGCTCGCGCTCTAAGAATTGAAAGTACCCGGTTTTGGCAATTTCTATCATCCCCACAATATTCATGAGAATGAGTGCAGTGACCATCACTCCTAGTATGGCCAGTTTTTTGCCAATTTTCTGATTAGCTAACCACGCGATCATGATTTTCTTCAGAATTACCAATGATGGGCTGCACCTTTCGGGATTAAATACAATGCTATACCCTATTCCATGATAAGCGGCATCTCTGATAAATGGGTGGAAAATAAACTGAAGAATTCTTTACCACTTGCGTGATTTAAAACGACAACAGCACCCGGATGACTTACTTCCTGAGCGACTTCCTTTTATTATTTGAGCCTATCTGGAGTCCAACCTTCTTCAACAAAATGAGTGTGAATACTGGTTGGTTTTCCTCCCTGCTTCTCTAGTTTAGGAAGTTTCAAGTTTCAGTGGGGGTGCTGTCGTTTTGTCTTGCGACAGATAACAGTTAGTCAGTGATTTACCTCTTAACGTTTTACTGGGTTTTGTACAAAGTGGCTGTTCATCTGCCAATGAAGCTTTACTTGCTTCATGTTCTTACTATAAACACTTTTTTCAGTTCGATCAAGGGATTGTAACTAAACTTTACTGAATTAATTTTTCTCCCCAATCTTACCTTTAAAACGACAACAGCACCCGGATGACTTACTTCCTGAGCGACTTCCTTTTATTATTTGAGCCTATCTGGAGTCCAACCTTCTTCAACAAAATGAGTGTGAATACTGGTTGGTTTTCCTCCCTGCTTCTCTAGTTTAGGAAGTTTCAAGTTTCAGTGGGGGTGCTGTCGTTTTGTCTTGCGACAGATAACAGTTGATCAGTGATTTACCTCTTAACTTTTTACTCGGTTGTGTACAAAGTGGCTGTTCATCTGCCAATGAAGCTTTACTTGCTTCATGCTTTTACTATAAACACTTTTTGGGGTTCGATCAAGGGATTGTAATCAAACTTTACTGAATTAATTTTTCTCCCCAATCTTACCTTTAAAACGACAGCAGCACCCGGATGACTTACTTCCTGAGCGACTTCCTTTTATTATTTGAGCCTATTTGGAGTCCAACGTTCTTCAACAAAATGAGTGTGAATACTGGTTGATTTTCCTCCCCGCTTCTCTAGTTTAGGAAGTTTCAAGTTTCAGTAGGGGTGCTGCCGTGCTATCCTGAGACAGATAACAGTTAGTCAGTGATTTACCTCTTAACGTTTTACTGGGTTTTGTACAAAGTGGCTGTTCATCTGCCAATGAAGCTTTACTTGCTTCACGTTTTCACTATAAAAGAGTTATTGGGGTCAGATCAAGAGATTGCAACTAAACTTTACGCAAGTGCAAGTATCTGATTACCAATATAATGATTGGCTGTTACATTACCCTTAATCTGAGTGCAAGCGCTTATGGCGAAATTCACGGATATTACCAACCATTGGGCCCAAGCTGTAGTTGAACAACTGGCGGATCAAAAGATCGTCAGTGGCTATCTCAATGGGCAATTTAAGCCGGATGCTCCCATGAACCGGGCGGAATTTGCGGCCTTACTTTCCCGTGCATTTCCCCATTATCCGAAAACGGGTCAAATCGGGGGGATGCAATTTAAGGATGTGCCTCCTTCCTATTGGGCTTATGGGGTAATTCGCAACGCCTATGAATCGGGCTTTCTGCGAGGTTATCCTAATCAGCGATTTCAGCCCACGGATCGGCTGACTCGTCTGCAAGCACTACTGGCTTTGAGTAATGGCTTGAAGTATGAGCCGCAAAACTTGGTGGAGATGACTTTAAACGAGACGTTTGAGGATGCGGATCAGATTCCCGAATATGCCCGATCGCCGATCGCTGCTGCGGCTGAACACTCCCTAGTCGTTAACTATCCGGACGTGACTCAACTGCGTCCCAATGCGATCGCCACTCGTGCCGAAATTGTCTCCATGATCGCCCAAGCGCGACAAACCGAAAATAGTGTTTCCCCCGTTCCCGATCAATATATTGCCAAAGTTACCATTGCTCCCCCCGTGCAACTGACGGGAGAACTGCGGGGAGTCGGGTTAACGCAACTGACTCCCAACTTACGCTTCTTTCCCAACAACACAGAAGCGGCGATCGATTATTTATCCCAGTTTAATTTCAACACCCTCTATCCCAGCCTCTGGAATCAAGGTCAAACCCCCTACCCCAGCACCCTCCTGCAACAGCTTACTGGCTTACGTCCCCTCTATAGCAATCCCTTAACCGAAGCCCTACAAGCCTCTCGCCGCAAGCGGATCGGCATTATTGGCTGGTTGCAAGGGGGACTGAAACTCCCCGTCAATTCTCCCCTACTGAAAAACCGCCATCATTGGATCGCCACCCGTCAAGATGGCAGTTCCCAATTTGGAGCTGGAGAATCAAGTTATCTTTGGCTGAATCCCTTTCATCCTGAAGTCCAGCAATTTATTCTAGATTTAGTGGGAGAAATGGTCAGTCAGCATGAAATAGAAGGCATTCAACTCGACTCCTCTTTTTGTCCACCGGTTGAATTAGGCTATGATGCCTTAACCACCCAACTCTATCAGCAAGATTATCCGGGAAAACGCCCCCCCAGTAATCCCCAAGATGCTGCCTGGGTAAACTGGAGACGCGATCGCCTCACGGACTTGCTCAAACAAATTTCTGCCCGCATCAAAAAAGAGAAACCCTATTGTATTCTCAGCTTTGTGGCCGATCTTCAGGCCAACAATACGCTCCAAGATCCGCAACTATGGGCAAGCGATAACGTGATTGAAGAACTGATTCTTTACACAGATTCCCAACCTTCCTTCGACCATCCGGCGATCGCCCTAGCTAAACATAAAATTCCCGTCAGTCTCGGTGTATCAACTCAGAATACATCCCTAGCGCAAATTAAACAGCATTTAAGAGAAGTGCGCGATCGCAACTTAGCCGGAATCTGTTTCTTTTCCTATACCACCCTCATGACTATACTCGCTCAAAAGCAAGCCGAACAAGAATTTAACGCCCTCTTTCCCGAATTAGTCGAACGAGCGCAAATCATTCCATAGAATCAGCTATGAGATTAAGAAACCCGGTTTCTTGAACAATTAGTTGTATTTATAGCACATGGTTTACCCCTATTTTTAAGCTTGCCGGTCTACTACAGCGCGAAGCGCTATAACCCATTAATCAAACTGTGGGGGTAAATCCGCAGGGGATAAGCCATCGGGTTCTGCGGGTAGGGGTTGGTCGGTGGTAGGAGATGGGGGAGTCTCTGATGGGGGAGGAAGGACGGTTTCAATCACTAGGGTGCGTTGCAATTGTTGCCCGGTTCCTCCAGTGACGGTTAAGGTGAGGGTTTCTTGTCCGGGTTGGGGACTGATGGGATAGGCCAGCGTGCCGGTTAAGGGGACTGTGCCGGGTGAGGGGAGTAATTGGACACGGGTATTGGGGCCGCCGATGACACTCCAGCTTAGATTGAGAGGGTCGGGGCGCTCTTCGGGTTGCAATGTGACCACGACGCGCAGGGGGGCAGTTTCTCCATTGACGGTAAAGCCGGTAATGGCGAGGGGATAGGTGCGCGGTAAGATTTGAATCACTTCTGTTTGTTGTCTGTCGCTCACCTCTGAGGGATTTTGTTTACTGATAGTGCTAACTTCAAAGATGTATTCTCCCCCTTGACGGGCGGAAGTGGGGACATTTTGACAAATCAAACGTCCAGCTAGGACACAATAGGGTTGTAGGGCATTGGGGATGCCGCTATCGAACCGATAACGGCGGGCTGGAACCCTAGCAATTCCATTGGTATCCCGACCGACAATTTGCAGCTCTTGCAGTTGGTCGGCGTTTTCGATTTCCCAAGAGAGTAAAATTTCTTCTCCTTGGTCTTCGCTGTAGGTGGTTTGTCCCGATCGCAGTTGCAGAATTTGCGGCGAGGGAGGGGCAGGAGGGGGAATTAGGGCAATGGTGGCAGTGGTTTCGGTTTCGGTGATTTCTCCGGTTCCCCGTTTGGGAATCACACCGAGTTCAAATTGATAGTTTCCGCTTTCAGAGATGGGGAGAGTGATATTCCGACAGCGCAGTTGATTTAGGGTGATATCGCAGAGGGATTTTAGGCGTTCGGGGATAGCTGAGTTGAAGGGCTTGTCCTGAGCGAAGTCGAAGGAAAAGCGCATTTCTGGCATGGCAACAAAGCCTTCAACCGATCGCCCTTTCAAGACTATGGCTTGAATTTGATCGGCATTGGCGATCGCCCAATCAAGCTGTATTTCTTCCCCCCTAGCGATTTCATACTGGGGTTGGGTGGGCTGAAATTCGATAATTTTGGGCGGCTCTGGTGCTTTAATTTCAATCACATCTGCCAGGGCAGTTTGGGCTTCTCCTTCAATACGCGGATCGGGAATAACGGTGAGTTCAAAGATATAACGACCAAATTCGTCTACGGTGACGGGAACAGCCTCACAAATCAACGTTTGATTGTCAAAGGTGCAATACTTACGCCAATCATCCGGTAGTCCAGATTGTAGATCGGTGCGCTGCTGCTCGCTGTTGACGACTCCATCCGGGTTGCGCCCGATCCAACCCAATTCAGCGATCGCACTAGGATTACTGATTTTCCAACTTAATTCAATGGTGTGGGTTGGGTCATTTCCGGTAGAATTTCCCGTGGTAGGGGCGGGTTCACCGAGATCCCGGTTTGCAGACGATACGGTGGGTAAACCCGCCCTTACAGAACCCGGTTGTACCGCATCGGGTTGTGCTAATGTTGCCCGAAATTCCAGGATTTCTGGTAGGGGAATGGGGGCGATCGCGATCGTGTTAGTTTTAGCGATAATGGGAGAAACTTGCGATCGCTTGGCAGTCACCTTTAACTCAAAAATATAATCCCCCGGTTCGCGGGCATCCGTGCGAATATTGCGACAGACTAAAGTACGCCAAGACCGGGTACAGAACTCCTGTAAGCTTTCTGGTAATCCTCGGCGGCTGAAACTATAGGAAACGGGAATACTGGTTACATTACCATTGGGCGATCGCCCCAAAATTTGCAAACTCTGAATTTGTCGAACATTGCCAATTTCCCAATTCAGATAAATAAAATCATCATTCGCTGCCGCATAGGACGGAGAAACCGAGTTAAAGTCCTCAATTCTCGGAGGCGCGGGGGGCTTAAAAAACAGCCACCAAATCGCAAAAATCAACAAGCCCAATAACCCTAAACCCGCTAAAATTGCTAACAGCAATTGCCACCAGGGCCGAGCTTGCCAGAGAAAATTCCCCTCAATCTCATCTGTGGGTAAGGGCAGTTGATAATCATCCGTCAGTTGCACATAAAAATTAAGCGTGCGTCCCTGACCTAGCAATGGCCTGCGCCACCAGGGCCCCGGTTTTGCATCTATATCGACTTGCCATTGCTCCCCTTGATCCAATTTCAGGCGATCGGGATTTAATTCATACACACAAACCGGGCGCTCCTGATCTTCCCGCACCGTCAGGCGCAACTGTCGCAGAGTATTGCCCTGATTCTGTAGGCGCAACTGAAAGAGGGCCGCCTCCCGACTCACCTTACCCACCAATGTCCGCAAATCCACCCGCAAATCATACCGAGGCACAACCTCGATATAGACCACATCCAATAACAGCAACTCCGGGTTATTTTCCCCCGTTAAGCGCAGAGTCGGTAAATAACGGCCCGCTTTGGTATCCACAGGGAAGCGAAACTCTAGAGTAACTTCTCCCTTCGCTCCTGGATTCAGGGCCAAATTATCGGGAATCACCACCAACCCCAACTCATTAATCCCTTCTGGATAATGGACTTCCCACCAGAGTTCCGGTAAATCGGTACAAGTGAGGCGAAAGCGATCGACCCGATTAGAGCGATTATGCACCAAAACCGTCACGATCAGCGATTGACCCAGTTCGAGAAGCGCCGGTTTTTCGGGAGTGGTAACCGGAGTCAGGGCAAAAGTGGGGTCATTAGACTGAACCGCTTCTTGAATGGGGGGCAGAACTTGGAGTGTTGCTTGGTGACGGATGGGGGTTTCTTCCGGATAATGCTTGGGTGCATCAATCACCAGAAGATAAGTATACTGACCAGGAATTGCTTCTACGGGAATGGGAAAGGAGAAAACAACCTCGCTACTACTTCCCGCACTGAGGGCAAACCGTTCATAGGGGTTCGGACACCAAGTTTTGAGGACTCCTGAAGAATCATCAATAAACAGATCGATAATTGCCCCTTGGAATCCTTGATTACCAATCGTTACCCGCAGTTCAAAGGTTTCCCCAGCCGAAATGACACTATCGCCTGATGGGTTGGTAATCACGCTCAGGGACTGACTGCCATTAGACCGTGAACTAAAGGAATTACTCGGGTTGAACGGATTAAGCTGGGGATTCGATTGAGTCATGTCAATTAAAAATTAAAACTTCTCATACCTCTAAGCTTAAGTCTCCTTGAGAGTTTGCATGATTCGCTCATAGAATTGGATATTTGCCTTTCTATGTTCTTGAAGGATGGACGAATCTTTAGTTATCTGGTTGGGCAAAAATCTTTTCCAGTTACGAGTAAAACACCAAAAATGATTTCCATAACTAAATTCCCACTTAAGCTTATTTAGGAAAGTGGTTTTGAAAGGCTGAATCTTCAGTCTACTATATTTCCACTGGCTTACAGGATAAATACCAATATGGTTCCTGAGCGTTAAAAATTTAGTGCTAAATGGAAAAGCTAGAACCCTACGTCCTAATAACATACCCCAGTAAGCACCATGATAAGAACTGGTCAATATTGTTTCTCCAGATCCCAAGAAATCAAGAACCTCTTGCAAATTTTGTGTGTTGTGAGTCATCTGAGGTAATGAGCCGATTTTTATCTTAAATTTTTCGTGAGAAAATACGACAAATTCATGTTTTATTTCTCTGTGTTTATCAAATTCTTTGCTCATGCAACTCACACAAGGAACCCAATCATATCCTTGATTAAAATCTCTAATGCCTACAAAACTGAAAGGATCTACATAGCCTGAATAATCAAAGTTTTTATGATTCTCCTGAAGTTCATTGATGAACGGCTTATTACGGGATAGTTTGAAATTAGGGTAGATTTGCTGACCCGCTCCCCAAATAATCCATTGCCCTTGAATATGATTGCGTATATCTTGAAGCTGCTGGAAACATTTCCAAAACCTTTGAAATAATAAACCGCCTCCACCAACTATTAGATGATAGCGAGTATTTGAACTCGTATTTTTTATTTTATCTAAACAAATTGATCCACCAAAACCACCTTGAGGGGTTGGAAAATCTGGATCAATAGAGCGAAAATCTAGGGTTTCTACTTGCCAACCTGGAAAATCAAAATAATGAATCGGTGATGACATGAAATCTCCAACATTTCTCGGATTGATCGCATAAGTGCTAATTAATTTTCTTTCCATGATTTGAGCTGTACCACTTTTATCAATATGGGGATCTCGAAAACCACCAATTCTGACTGAAACAAGAAGCCATCTTCCAGAAACTGGGTTCCTCTGGTTATGAATTCTAACAGCCGGTACGCGATATTGTGTAATTGGTTATTTATTCTCTCAATCCCGAATGGACTGCACCTGGTAGAGTCTAACTTTGCCATCATCGCCTCCGGTGACGATTTGCAGTTGGGAACCACTTCTATTTCTGCGAGAGGGGATTAGGGATAAGTCTACGGTATTGAGGGATTGGGAATGGTTGGATATAACCTTTCCTTTAAGATATTTACTTAAGCGCTCTCCAGTGTCTCTGAGGGGCCAGAGGATGAGTCTACCATCATCGCCGACACTGGCAAGGTATGCACCATCGGCACTGAAGGCGATAGAGCGCACGGCTTCACCTTCATGACTATTGTCCCAGCGATCGAGCAGTTCACAAGGGGGATTGGCTCCTGCTCCTAAACCGGGTTCTAGACAAGGGCGTAAATTCCAAATACTGATACTGCCTTGATTATCGGCAACGGCGAGGAGAAAGGGACGTTTTTCAGCAGTGGCTAAACTGGTAATGTAGTTGTCTTGGCCGGTGGCGGTATCGGGATCGGAAATATCAACGGTTTGGGTTGAATTGTCTGCGGTATTCCAGAGGATGAGTTGATTAAATCGACCGGCAATGGCTAAGGTTTCTGCACCTTGACCGACAAAGGCGAGATCGGAAATGGCGAATTCAAAGGTTTGGGTTAATTCGGGTTCGTTAACGTTTTGGATTTGCTCAAAGTCTTGGCCGATATACCATTTGGCCAGAAGTCCGCTCCCATGACCACTGTATAAATAGCGGGAGTCGGGGGTAAATTCGAGATCCATTACCCGGTCGTCTTTTTGATAAACGAGCGATCGCACCGGCATTTCTTCATAGGATAATAAATCCCACAGTTGAATCTCTCCATTTTCTAAGCCCATGGCCATTTGATTGTTATCGACGGGGCGATATTTGACGGTACGAACGGCTTTATCGGCCAGGGCGCGAATGTCGATAAATTCGAGTTTTTTCCCTTCTATAATCCAGTCTCTGACCTGTTGATCGATACCGCCACTGAGAACGCGATCGCCTAAGCCATTCAGTTGTACCGTCATGACAGGCCCTTTGTGATGAATATAATAATATTGTCCGTAAATAAACCACCAGAAGACCCAAGCCAAGCCTAAAATCAACAGTCCCTGTAACCATCGGGGCACGATAGGAAAGACTCTTAACATTAGGGTTTGTTGGCGATCGATGATGGGAACAGATGCCGTTGTCGGGGCGGGTTTCAAAACCGCTCCTATGCCGATAGATGAAGCAGCCCCCACAGGCAAAACGTTGGCTTCAATGGGAATCAAACGCTCCCGCACCCATCCTAACCAGGGCCGTTGGGTTTCTACCCTCAGATCAAAGGTTTGGGTTTCGGTGGGGTTGAGGGTATGTTCTGGGGGTGACAGTTCCAGTTGCAGTGGGTTTCGGTTGTCCTTCTCCTCTAGGGGTAAATCGATGGTCGTTTGACACCGTTGATTACTCTGATTATCCAGTTCTAAGGGATACATCACTGGGGTGGATTTCCAGGAAGGGAGCCAACGGCGTTTTTGAGGGAGGGTTTGCTCTGGCTGGGGAATTTCAAAGCGAATTTCACCTTGGGGAAGAATTTCAATGGCGGCTTGTAGTTGGGTCGGGGGGCCATCGGGGTGTGTAATTTTGATGTCGGCTAAGTAGGAGATGCTGGCGATCGCCTCTTCAAAATCTGGTACATAGCAAACTAAGCTGTAATCCATCCATTGTCCCGGAGGCAAGCTCAGGGGGACAGGAGAGCGGTTTAACCAAGAATAGGAGCTAGAGAGAGCGATCAGGGCTGTAATCTCTTTCTGACCCGGATTCAGGAGCCTTATGGGAAGCTCTAGATCGCTATTGGGATACCCTTTGAGCTTAGAGTTGGGGAGTTCAGCCTGGATCAGCAGTTCACCGATCCCTTTTTGCACCCGCAAGCGCAGGATATGCCGTTCTTCCGTTCCCAATTCCAGGGAAAAAATACGGATGGTGAGATTAACCAGACCGACAAACCCTAAAATTGGGGTGCGGTGAATTTCCACAATAAACCGGGTCAAATCTCCGGGAGGCTTCTTGGTGCTGACTTCTGGAGAGAGACTGTACCAAGTGCGCTCATCCTGGGGAGGAACCCCCGCAGCGATAATCTCTAGCTGAAAACTGGCGAAGCGATCGCCCTGGTTGAGTACCTTCACCTCAAACTGAGCCACCCCATAACCCGGTTGAAACGTGAGTTCTTTAGTGGATAGCTCCGTACTCATCAGTTTTTCAACCATAGCTCCTACCCTTACCCTCTGGCCTCAACTGGAGCCATCATATCAATAGAGGGCTGTGTGCTGTTAATGGGAAATGCTAACGAGTTCATGCGATTCTTGCAACGGGTAGAACCATATAACCTGACTTCTCCTATTGCCTTCCCATTCCTGGTACTCTAGATCAAGTCAGTCTATGTGCAATAAGAATTATCATTAATGACCTCCTCTGCTACCGCTACCCGAACTGTACGCCTGGGTTCCCGTAAAAGCCAACTCGCTCTGGTTCAAAGCGAATGGGTAAAAGCTCAACTCCAGGCCCATCATCCCCATACCCAATTTGAAATTGAAACCATGAGTACTCAAGGGGATAAAATCCTGGATGTACCCCTGGCGAAAATTGGCGATAAGGGGTTGTTTACAAAGGAACTGGAAGTGGGGATGCTGGCTAAACAAACAGATTTGGCTGTGCATTCGCTGAAAGATTTACCCACGAATTTACCGGAAGGTTTGGTTCTCGGTTGTGTGACAGAACGGGAAAACCCAGCCGATGCACTGGTGGTAAATGGGAAGTATGGGGATAAGAAATTGGAAACCCTCCCCGATGGTGCGGTGGTGGGTACGTCTTCCCTGCGACGTTTAGCCCAACTGCGCCATCATTTCCCGAAACTGACGTTTAAGGATGTGCGGGGAAATTTGAATACTCGTCTGAAAAAGTTGGATGATGGGGAATATGATGCTCTCATTCTAGCGGCAGCCGGTTTAAAGCGCTTGGAAATGGGCGATCGCATTCAACAAGAGATTCCCTCTGATATTTCTCTCCATGCAGTCGGACAAGGTGCATTGGGTATCGAGTGCCGGGAGGGAGATACGGAAATCTTGGACATTATTCAGGCGATCCAACATGAAGCCACACTCTATCGCTGTTTGGCAGAACGGGCGTTTCTGCGGAGTTTGGAAGGAGGATGTCAGGTTCCCATTGGCGTGAATACCTCCATTGAGGGCGATCGCCTCACCTTAGTCGGTATGGTCGCCAGTTTAGACGGTCAACAGCTCATCCGCGACCAAATTACTGGTAGTTGCCAAGAGGCGGAACAACTCGGTACGAGTTTGGCTGAAGAACTGCGGGGACGTGGTGCAGGAGAAATCCTAGCAGAAATTCTGGCCCAAGTTGACCGAAGTTAAAACCTGACATGCCCTCTGTGGGGGAATGGGGGATTGACTTGTACAATGAACGTCAGTTCAACCGACTTTGTGCATTGAATCCCTATGGCTAGAACCGAATCAACCATGTTGGCGTTAGGCACTCTAGCGCCCAACTTTCAACTCCCAGATGTGGTTTCTGGAGAAATTATTTCTTTAGAGAGTTTTGCCCAGAACAAAGCCCTGTTGGTGATGTTTATTTGTAAACATTGCCCGTTTGTCAAACATATTCAGAGCCAATTATCAAGCTTAGGGAAAGATTATCAGGAGACGGACTTGGGAATCGTGGCGATTAGCGCCAATGATGCGGTGAAATATCCCGATGATGCTCCGGAACAACTCAAACAGATGGCTGTAGAATTAGGCTTTACCTTTCCCCTTTGCTATGACGAAACCCAAGAAGTGGCGAAAACCTATACGGCTGCTTGCACGCCCGATTTTTTCCTCTTTGATAGCGATCGCCGTCTCGTGTACCGAGGTCAACTCGATGACTCTCGCCCCAGCACCGAGATTCCCGTAACTGGTACAGACCTGCGCCAGGCGATCGAAACCACCTTAGCCGGACAACCCGTCAACCCAGAGCAAAAGCCAAGTCTTGGTTGTAACATCAAGTGGAAGCCAGGGAATGAACCCTCCTATTATGGCTAGGCAGAGGGAGGGATAGGGAGATGGGGGAACATGGAGATAGAAGAACACCCAGACACCCAAACATGGAGATAGGGAAATGAGTAGACCTGAAGGCAACCTATTACCTATTCCCCATGACCTATTGCCCATTAACCGTTTAACACAACTGTTCCTCCTGGCCATCTCCATGATGAACTTTAGTGTCATTGGGTTAACCCTAGGAAGTGCCCTCTTTTTACAACATGCCGGCCCATCCTCTCTGCCCCTGTCCTATATGATCATGGGAGGGGTTTCTATCCCGGTATATCTGGGATTATCGCAAATCGTCGATCGCACCCATCGCCCCCGACTCTTACAATATTTTCTCATCCTTGCCCTCGGACTGGCGATCGCCTTACGTCTATTGATTCTGTTCGATCGCCCCTGGGTTTACTTCATCCTTTACATCAGCTTCTATATTCAATGGACTTTAGTCACCGAAGTCCTCTTTCCCAGCTTAGTCACCGATTACTTTACCACCCTAGACTGGAAGCGATACGCCCCCTCCCTGAGAATGGCAACCGCTTTAGGGGGGTTATTAGGTGGAGGGTTAATCAGTATCCTCTCGCAAAGAATTACACCCGAAAATCTGATCTTAATTCTGCCCTTTTTTTATGCGATCGTTTTTATTCAACTGCTCTATCTCGACCATACCCAAAACCCCATAGAACCCTCAACTTCCCCAGATTCCGTCAACCCTCCCACTACCAGTTCCCGCTTAGGAACCCTGAAAGACTATCCAATCATTGGCTTCTTAGCCACCAGCACCTTTTTAACTATTCTCCTGTATACCATTGGCGAGTTTCTTTACTTTAGTATCTATACCCAAACCTTTCAGGGCGATCGCCAACTGACCCATTTTTTAGGCATCATGCGAATGATCAACAGCATCATTCCCTTTGTCATTCTCTACACCTGTACCCAACCCCTGCTCAATCGGATTGGGGTCATGGGAATGAACTTAGTTTATCCCATGACCACCTTTCTCAGCTTTCTCGGATTAGGAACTCAAGGCAACTTAATCGCTGCCATAATTTGCAATTGTAATACCAATGGCATTGAAGATAGCATTAATCAACCCATTCAAAGCCTCAACTATAACGCCGTTCCCTATCCTTTAGTCGGCCGGATTCGCACCATCAGCAACGGCTTATTCTACTCTCTCGGTCTAGCCACCGCCGGCCTTTTGCTCTGGGGATTAGAGCGATTCAGTCTATCCCAAATTGCTCAATTGGGTATGGGCTTTAGCTTACTCTTTTTGATCGTCCGCTATGGTATGGGTAAAAGTTATCTACAATCCCTGCTGAGTTTATTGCGATCGGGTTCCACTCACTTTGATGATGTAAGAGGAGGATTAACCCAATTACCCAAACGCTGCGAAACTGAAGTGATCGAGATGCTCATCAGTGGCGATCTTCAAAACATTATTCTCGCCCTTTCTCTTGCCTCTCGCCTGAAAAAACCTGAACAATTTTTAATCTACATTCAACCCCTATTCATCAATCCCCACCCAGAGATTCATCGCCATCTGGTTCAATTTTTCCAAAGTTGTCCCAGTCCCCAGATGCTCGATTTTTTAGAGCCTTTTCTCAAAAGTGAGGATCAAACCCTACGCCTGTTAGCCCTAGAAGCAATTATTGCCAGTAAATATAAACTCACCAATGAACAGTTAGAAAGCCTCGGTCAAAACCCCAATCTTCAACAACAAGCTCTTCTGTGTGTAGCTTCTATTGAAGCGCAAAGTCAACATCCTCAAATTTACCAGGCCTGCCAAATCTTTTGGAATACTCCCCTCGATGAAACCACCAAACTTACCTTAATTCGAGCCATTCGTAGTACCAAAAATCGCCAATTTATTCCCTATCTGCAAATGCTCTTAAAGGGGGCTTCCCTACAGGTGACTCGTCAAGGATTAGATGTGTTAGCCCTACTTGCTCGCCCTGGAGAAAGAGATTTAGGAGAGTTAGCCGCGACCCAACTCGCCAATATCGATCCGTTATCTAGGGCAGTAGCTTTTAAGGTCATGGGCGTTGTCCAAAATCCCAATTTACTGCTGGATGTGGCCATGGGACTGCAACATTCAAGTTTAGCAGTCCGGTTATGGGCAGCCACAGCCTTAGCCAATTATGGGGAAGCCAGCTTAAAAGTAGCTCGTATCTATCTCTATTCCCCTCGCTATGAGGTCGTGGAAATGGCGATCGCCACCCTAGCTAAAGTAGGAAGTCGCCGCGCCCTCAATATGCTCTATGACTTCCTCAAACCTGATTATAAAGCAGTTGCCAAAACCCCCTCCTGGATTCAAAGTATTGACTCCCATGCCCCCTATGCCAAGTTTTTAAAGGTTATTCTGGATGACTATCAACAACGAGTCCTTCGGCGTGTCTTTTATGTTTTATCCGTACTGGATGACCAAAAAACTATTCAACAGATTCAACCTTTACTGACGACAACCGATGCTCGTCTGCGAGCCAATGCCCTAGAAACCTTGATGTCCCTGAAACATCAACGATTTATCCGTCCCATTCTTCCCCTATTGGATAATGCTCCAACATCTGTCTCTCATGCTGTTTTATCCGAATCGGAATTAATCAACCAACTTAGTCAACAGAACGATCGCTGGTTACGCCTTGGTGCATTATTCATCCTCTCGCCTACCCCCCATCTCATCCCTCCTCACTTAGAAGAAGACTCTAGCCCCCTCGTTCGCAGGATTGCCCAATCCCTAGCAACGGGTCAACAAGAAGAAATCCCCCAACAAGACTGGTTTTTAAGCCAACTCTTTTTCCTGAAACAAACCCACCTATTGAACATCCTATCCCTTGATGAATTAGAAGAACTCAACTCCCTTTTTTATCCAGAAGATCGCCCTGCAAACTCCACCCTTTACGTCTGCGACCCCCACCAAGCTAAACTCTATCTGATCGCCGAGGGTCAAGTAACTTTATATAACCATCCCGACACAGTAGAAGCCCAGACCCTAACGCTTAACCCTGGAGAATATTTTGGTGAAATTGCTGCTCTCGAAAAGCCTTGGTACAAAGTGGTTACTCAAACCGATTGTTCTTTTTTAACTCTATCGAGTAAACAATTTGATTATCTGATCGATCGCTGTCCTCGCCTTCTCTGGTGTCTGTCTCAACCGCAGAAATATAGCGCTTCGCGCTAGGGAATAGGGAATAGGGAATAGGGAATAGGGAATAGGGAATAGGTTTGTGGTACATGGCTTTGAGCCTTTAAGACTGTACACCATAACAGCGCCAAGCGCTGTATGCTTGATCTCAAGTTTGGGTGATCGATCAAGATATAGCAGTAAAGTGAGCAGAATCGGTTGGTCTAATATCAAATCCCAAAAATAACGCCCAGATTTGGTAAATTGAGAATCGCATAACCTACGGACTTGGGAGCAGCCGTTATGGGGGAGTCGTTACCCACCAAGAGACCAAAACCCTTCAAACCGGCGATCGCCTCAACGATCTGCCTGGTTTGGCTGATCAGCATCGGTATTATCGCCTTTATCTGGGACTTAGGCGGTATGGGTTTGGTCGATGAAACTGAACCCCTGTTTGCCGAAGCAGCGCGGCAAATGACAGTTACGGGAGATTGGATCACACCCTATTTTAATGGCGAAACCCGATTTGATAAGCCGCCCCTGATCTATTGGGCCATGGCTCTGTGTTATCAGGCGATGGGAGTCAACCCTTGGGCGGTGCGTCTGCCTTCAGCTCTGGCGGCGATCGCCTTGGGCTTGTTTGGATTTTACACCCTACGCCGCTTCGGCCGCTCCCCAGGAGCCACCCCACCCTTTGCGATCGCCGGTTGCATTGGCGCAACCGCGATCATGCTCAATGTGCAAACCATTGCCTGGGCGCGGATGGGAGTCTCGGACATGCTCCTGAGTGCCTGCATGGGGGCTGCCCTATTTTCCTTCTTCTTTGCCTACGCCACCCCCAAGCGGCACGGCAAACAATTGTGGTATCAAGCCTTTTATATCTTCTGCACTCTGGCTGTCCTCACCAAAGGCCCCGTGGGTATCGTTTTGCCTGGTCTAATCATTGTCTGCTTTTTAACCTACATGGGCAACCTGAAACTGGTCTTAGGAGAAATGAACCTGAAGGCGGGTTTACTGCTGTTTTTCTCCCTAACTCTCCCTTGGTATATCCTGGTCACTTTGGCCAATGGTTGGGACTATATGAATTCGTTCTTTGGCTATCACAACATCGAGCGCTTTACCCGCGTCGTCAATAACCACTCTGCACCTTGGTATTTTTACATTCCCACCCTGTTCGTCGGCTTTTTTCCCTGGTCGGTGTATCTTCCTGTAGCTCTGTTCAAAACCCGATTTTGGCAGCGTCGCGCCTGGTTACGGCAACCCCGCAGGCAGCATCTACGGATGTTTGCATTCTTCTGGTTGATCTGCATTTTGGTCTTTTTTACCATTGCTGTGACCAAACTGCCTAGCTACATCCTCCCCGTAATGCCAGCTTGCGGCATTCTAGTCGCCTTCATGTGGAGCGAACCGGAAGCGGCTCACTCCAAACGCCCCAACCCTGGACTATTCTGGAGCGGTGTGGCCAATATCATTATCTGTTTAGCCCTAGCGACTCTTGCACCCTTGGCTGCTCCCTTCCTGAGTAACGATCCCTCCATGCCCAACTTAGGCATCACCTTACAAGAATCGGGTTTTCTCTTGCAATTGGCATGGCATTATACAATTCTGGCGATCGCCCTCTTCATCACCCTCCTGGGAAAATGGTGGCGCGGGTTATGGACTGTGAATGCGATCGCCTTTGCCGCCTTTATGATCCTTCTGGTTACCCCCATCACTGCGATCGTGGATCAACAGCGACAACTCCCCCTACGGGAACTCGCCCAAACCGTCACCCAAACCCGACAACCGAGCGAACCTCTGGTGATGGTCGGCTTCTGGAAACCCAGCCTCACCTTTTATACTCAAAGTACCGTCATTTATGCCGATCATTCTCAAAAAGCCCTCGTTACCCTCGGTAACCTGATCCAAAACCCGGAAACGCCTAACACAATCCTGATTTTAGGAGAACCACAAACCTTCACCAACATGGGATTTGAACCCCAACAGTACCAACGTTTGGATCAACAAGGCGTATATCAACTGGTGCGAATTAGCAAAGCAGAAGTGATTCATACCCTCAATCAGAACAGGGAACAAGCCCGTGTTTTCATTGATAATTGAGGTAAATTGGAATGGCTTCCCAGCAGATCTTAAAATAATCTTTAGTTCCAACCCGGCAAGGGGTATGCCACAATATTGAGTCAGAAGCGAATTCTCACTTGTAATGAGTGAGATCTGCTGACAGACTCACGGTTGGACAAAATGTAGTTGAACTTTCAACCAGAAATAGGACATTTTCAGATAGGCTGATTTTCAATGGAATACCTCTATGAATATGCCTGGTTAATCCCCGTACTGCCCTTATTGGGCGCGATGCTGGTTGGCCTGGGTTTAATATCTTTCAACAAAGCAACGAATAACTTACGACAAATCAATGCTGTGGTGATTGTATCCCTGTTAGGGGCTGCCATGGTGTTGTCCTTTGCCCTCTTGTGGAGCCAAATTCAAGGCCATGAAGTCTATACCTACACCTTAGACTGGGCATCGGCTGGCGATTTTCACCTCACCATGGGTTATGTGATCGATCCGCTCACGTCGGTGATGTTGGCGATCGTGACCACTGTGGCGTTCTTGGTGATGATCTACACCGATGGCTACATGAGCCACGATTCTGGCTATGTGCGCTTCTATTCTTATTTGAGCCTGTTTAGCTCATCGATGTTGGGGTTAGTCGTGAGTCCCAACCTGCTGCAAGTGTATGTATTTTGGGAATTGGTGGGCATGTGTTCCTACCTGCTGATCGGATTTTGGTACGATCGCCCCGCCGCCGCCGAAGCCTGTCAAAAAGCCTTTGTCGTCAACCGCGTCGGTGACTTTGGCCTCCTCCTCGGTATCCTCGGCCTCTATTGGGCGACCGGTAGCTTCGAGTTTGAAGCCATGGGTGAGAACCTAGCCGATTTAGTCTCAGACGGCGTGATATCGAGCGCTCTAGCCGGTCTATTCGCCATTTTGGTCTTTTTAGGCCCCGTCGCCAAATCAGCCCAGTTTCCGCTCCATGTGTGGCTTCCTGACGCGATGGAAGGCCCCACCCCCATTTCCGCCCTCATCCATGCTGCCACCATGGTCGCGGCTGGCGTGTTCTTAGTCGCTCGCATGTATCCCGTCTTCGAGCATACCCCCGTGGCCATGGATGTGATTGCCTGGACAGGAGCCTTTACCGCCTTCTTAGGGGCCACCATCGCCATCACCCAAAACGATATTAAGAAAGGATTAGCCTATTCCACAGTGTCCCAACTGGGCTACATGATTATGGCCATGGGCATCGGAGCCTACAGCGCTGGTTTATTCCACCTGATGACCCATGCTTACTTTAAGGCCATGCTCTTCCTCTGCTCCGGTTCCGTCATTCATGGCATGGAAGGAGTCGTTGGCCATGACCCCGTTTTAGCCCAAGATATGCGCTTAATGGGGGGCTTGCGGAAATATATGCCCATTACCTCCACCACCTTTTTAATCGGAACTCTGGCCATTTGTGGAATTCCTCCCTTTGCTGGATTCTGGTCAAAAGATGAAATTCTTGGCAATGCCTTTGCTGCCAATCCCCTACTGTGGGCCATTGGTTGGGGAACGGCTGGAATTACCGCCTTCTATATGTTCCGCATGTATTTCTCCACGTTTGAAGGAGAATTTAGGGGTAATGATGAAGCCATTCGCGAACTCGTCCGCGAGTCTGCGGGTGTTTCCGGTTCTGCGGGCCATGACGATCATCATGATGACCATGGCCATGATCATGCCCATAGTCCCCATGAATCTCCCCTCTCCATGACCTTTGCCCTGATGACGCTGGCGGTTCCTAGCGTGTTAGTGGGTTGGGTGGGCACACCCTTTGCTAACTATTTTGAAGCCTTTATCCATGCTCCCGGTGAAGCCTTCGATATGGCCGAAGCCGCAGCCGAGTTTGAATGGTCAGAATTTTTGCCCATGGCAGGCAGCTCGGTTGGTGTAGGGTTAATTGGCATTACCCTGGCCTCACTGATGTATCTGAGCCGTCAAATCGATCCAGGGGCGATCGCCAAATCCATTCAACCCCTGTATCAATTATCTCTCAACAAATGGTATTTTGACGAGATTTACGATTCCGTCTTTGTCATGGGAATGCGCCGGGTTGCTAGGCAAGTGATGGAAGTCGATTTCCGAGTCGTCGATGGTGCGGTAAACTTAACCGGGTTTGTTACCCTAATCACGGGTGAAGGTCTCAAATATTTTGAAAATGGTCGCGCCCAATTCTATGCTCTGATTGTCTTTGGCGCAGTTTTGGGATTAGTGATCTTCTCTGGAATTGGGTAATTGGGGAATAGGGAATGGGGAATAGGTAATGGGGAATAGGTAATGGGGAATAGGGAATAGGCCATCCCCCCATCTCCCCATCTCCCCATCCCATCCCCCCAATCTCCCCATTCCCCAATCCTCCCCATCCCATCTCCTCACCTCCCGACACCTCTACCTACTAAGCACTTATGACTGATTTACCTTGGTTAACGATCATTATTTTGTTTCCCATCGCGGCTTCTCTGCTGTTGCCGATTATTCCAGATGAGGACGGGAAAACAGTACGTTGGTACTCTCTGATTGTCGGACTGATTGACTTTGCCTTTATTGTCTATGCCTTCTGCACCGGCTATGACTTAAGTAACCCGGATTTGCAATTAGTCGAGAAATATGCTTGGGTTCCCCAAATTGACCTGAATTGGTCGGTGGGTGCAGATGGCTTATCCATGCCTCTGATTATTCTCACCGGCTTTATTACCACCTTGGCTATGTTAGCGGCTTGGCCAGTGACCATGAAGCCCAAGCTCTTCTACTTCCTGATGTTGGCCATGTATGGCGGACAAATTGCCGTTTTTGCAGTTCAGGATATGTTGCTCTTTTTCCTGGTTTGGGAATTGGAGTTAATTCCGGTTTATTTGCTGCTCTCGATTTGGGGCGGTAAAAAACGGCTGTATGCAGCGACTAAGTTTATCCTGTATACGGCTGGGGGTTCCCTGTTTATCCTGCTGGTGGCCTTGGCGATGGCGTTTTATGGGGATACCGTTACGTTTGATATGCAGGCGATCGCCGCTAAGGACTATAACCTAAACTTGGAACTATTCCTCTATGCTGGCCTCTTCATCGCCTACGCCGTCAAACTTCCCGTTTTCCCCCTCCATACCTGGCTACCAGATGCTCACGGTGAAGCCACCGCTCCCGTACACATGCTACTTGCCGGTATCCTCTTAAAAATGGGAGGCTATGCCCTCATCCGCATGAATGCTGGCATGTTACCCGATGCTCACGCTGTCTTTGCCCCCATTTTGGTCATCCTCGGCGTAGTTAACATCGTCTATGCAGCTCTCACGTCCTTTGCTCAACGGAACCTGAAGCGCAAAATCGCCTACTCTTCCATTTCCCACATGGGATTTGTTCTCATTGGCTTAGGCTCCTTCACCAACTTGGGACTCAGTGGCGCAATGCTACAAATGATTTCCCACGGCTTAATCGGAGCCAGTTTATTCTTCCTCGTTGGTGCAACCTATGACCGCACCCATACCCTAATGTTGGATGAAATGGGCGGAGTCGGTCAAAAGATGCGGAAGATGTTCGCCATGTGGACAGCTTGCTCCATGGCTTCCTTGGCACTGCCCGGTATGAGTGGTTTTGTGGCTGAGTTAACCGTATTTATCGGCTTTACCACCAGTGATGCCTACAGTTCCACCTTTAAGGTTCTGGTAGTCTTCCTGGCTGCTGTGGGTGTAATTTTAACCCCGATTTATCTGTTGTCCATGTTGCGAGAAATATGCTATGGCCCAGAAAACAAGGAGTTAGTCGAACATGAGGTGTTAGTAGACTCGGAACCCCGCGAGGTCTTTATCATTGCCTGCTTGTTGGTTCCCATTATCGGTATCGGACTCTATCCGAAAATTGTCACCCAAATTTACGATCCGACTACGGTGGAGTATACAGCTAGGTTACGCAATGCTGTCCCCACCTTGGTTGAATCTTCATCGGTGGCACTCGAAGAGGTTCCCGCTCACCTAGCTCAAGGGATGACGGCTCCTCAGATTTAAAAATTGAATTGTCCAAAAAATTCCCTGTAGGGGCGTTTCGTGTGAAACGCCCCTACAGAGATCTGTAGCGTAAACAAATAGATTTGATATAATATCAAGTCCGGCTAAACAGTTGTCATGGCGATCGCAGGGAAGCGATCGCCGAGTCTACCGGGATAGGCGAGATTGCTTCATTCCACTGCATTCCATTCGCAATGACATACTGTTGAGTGTTCAGATGGATGAATGGGGACGCATTCAAGTGCCCCAAGCCGTACAGGAAAAACTCGGTTTAACTATTGCACCTCTCTGCATTTAGAAGTGCAAGATGGAAAGATTATCTTAACCCCAATTAACGAAGAAGCAAACCTTTCCTATGAAGGGAGCGTGCTAGTCGTGAACTCAGAAAAAACGGATAACCTTGATATTATCCATGCTTTGCGAGAGGAACGAATTCAGGAGCAAATGAATTGGAGAGTTTTTTGATTGATAGGGGAGAGAGTTAGGGTTTTGATATTATTTTCTTGATAGGTATAAAAATGGAGTTTGAATTCGATCAAAACAAGAGTGAAAGCAATAGATCAAAACACGGGATTAATTTTGTAGAAGCCCAAGAACTTTGGGACGATCCAGAACGGTTAGAGATCCCAGCTCGCACAGAGGATGAGCCTCGCTTTTTAGTCATTGGGCAAATTGCAGGAAAATGCTGGTCAGCTATTATTGCTTACAGAGAGAGCAAAATACGCATCATCTCAGTTCGACGTTCACGAAAACAGGAGATAGAACTTTATGAAAGCTAAGACATTTGATGAAAAGTTTGACCGAGGAGAAGAAGATATTGTTGAATACCTCGATCTCAGTCAAGCACGACGGGGTGAGTTAACGCAAAAAAGGGTAAATGTTGATTTTCCAGAGTGGATGATTCAAGCACTCGATCGCGAAGCAAGACGGTTGGGAATCACCCGACAGTCCTTGATTAAAGTGTGGATTGCTGAACGCCTGGAAAAAGTATTGTAATTAAAGGTCTAGGTCATCTAACTCCAACTCGGACTCTGGGGAATTTTCGGAGGGGGTTTGTACGGGAATGGCAGAGACGATCGCATCCAAAACCCGCTCAACGGGGAGAATGGTTAAGCCTAAGTCGGGTAAAGACTGCCCTTTGGGAGCGATCGCCCGCTTAAAGCCGCGAAGCTCGGCTTCCTTTTTATACCTATGCTAAAATAGTGAATCCTGTTGAAGTCTTCAAAAAGATTAAGAATTATGAGCGTTCAGATGGATGAATGGGGACGCATCCAAGTGCCCCAAGCCGTACAGGAAAAACTCGGTTTAACTATTGCCACCTCTCTGCATTTAGAAGTGCAAGATGGAAAGATTATCTTAACCCCAATTCACGAAGAAGCAAACCTTTCCTATGAAGGGAGCGTGCTAGTCGTGAACTCAGAAAAAACGGATAACCTTGATATTATCCATGCTTTGCGAGAGGAACGAATTCAGGAGCAAATGAATTGGTAAAAGTCCTGTTTGATACTTCTATCTTGGTGTCAGCGTTTGTAGTGAGCCATCCCCATCATCAATCCTGTGCTGATTGGCTCAATCGAGCAAAAATACGAGAAATTGATGGGCTTGTTGCTACCCATACTCTAGCAGAAACTTACTCTGTACTAACTCGTCTTCCCCTGAGACCGCGTATTTCTGCTCATTTAGCTCAACAGTTAATTACAGAAAACTTAGAGAGATTAGAAACGGTTCCTTTCGCAGCGAAAGACTATCATGCTGTGATGACAAACATGGTTAGTCTAAATTTGACTGGAGGTTCTATTTATGATGCATTGATCGCGCAAGCAGCTATACAGCAGTTTTCGCTGTTATGTGGGACATCTTGATCCCCCTAAATCCCCCTTAAAAAGGGGGACTTTCCTATTCCCCCCTTTTTAAGGGGGGCAAGGGGGGATCTTTTCCTACTGTCCACCGATACAGCGCAAAGCGCTGTAAATGTCGGTGTAGATGTTTTATTGACTCTCAATCCAAAAGACTTTATTCGTTTAGGGGAAACGATCGCCCAAATCGTTCAAGTTCCATGATTCTAGCCTTTTTAAATAGGGCAATTAAAGGTCTAGGTCATCTAACTCTAACTCGGACTCTGGGGAATTTTCGGAGGGAGTTTGTACGGGAATGGCAGAGACGATCGCATCCAAAACCCGCCCCACCGGGAGAATGATTAACCCTAAGTCGGGTAAAGATTGACCTTTGGGAGCGATCGCCCTTTTAAAGCCGAGCTTCGCCGCTTACGCTACAGAATTAGTGACATGGCGATTTTTGGGGCGAATAAATCCTAAAACAATATCTTCTTGAGGAATGCCTAGCTCCATTAATTCTAAGGCAATTCCTTTTTCTGTCCCATCTACCTCAATCCAGATTTTATTATCAAGAATCCTCAGATGAAAAACCACTGCATGAACCCGTCCAGTGCGATCCCATCCAGCATCGAGTAATAAGTAATTATTCCCAATTTCATCTTGAACTATTAACGTTTCTAGGTCTCCATGACTCGGTTTATATTGACCGTGATTTTGGAGAATCTGAGCAATAATTTGGCGATAATGCTCCAGCTTATTCTCTAGTTGAGCCATTGACAAATCACCTCCTGTTCTGGATCGAAAATCATTAAGTACATCTTTTGATCGTTGATAATATCTTGAATCGCTGGTTTCTGAAAAAAATCGTTATACACTTCCTCTGAAATCGCTAAAAATAGCTTTCGCTCTGGGCTAACACGGTTTAATATACTTTGATACATATTGTACTGCCCTATAGCTTTTTGTAGTTCTGTGATTTGTGAAATACTGTTAAAAACTTTAATCTCGATCGCAATTTTCCGTTCTTCTTTCTCTGCCGCCAATAATTTTTCCGCTCCCAAGTCCGCATATAAACGAAGTCCTTTATACTCTAAAGTGTAAGGATCGTCAGTAATTAACCAGCCATCTTTGCTCAATGCATTTTTAACTTCATGATGATAGAGGTCGTATTGAGGCATGGTTTCCGTTTAATAGGATTAGAGTGGGTCAGGTAGACCAAGTAAAAAGTGAAGACTCAGCTCATTATAACCTTTGCTCATTTAGCTCAACACTTAAAGGTCTAATTCATCTAATTCCAATTCAGACTCTGGTGAATTTTCGGAGGGAGGTTGTACGGGAATGGCAGAAACGATCGCATCCAGAACTCGCCCAACCGGGAGAATGGTTAAGCCTAAGTCGGGTAAAGACTGCCCTTTGGGAACGATCGCCCGCTTAAAGCCGAGCTTCGCGGCTTCCTTTAATCTCAGTTCTAATTGCGACACTGCTCGCACCTGTCCCCCCAAACCTACCTCACCAATAATCACTGTGCGCGGATCGACGAGGCGATCGCGGAATGAAGCCACCACAGACACCGCAATCCCCAAATCTGCGGCGGGTTCCTCTACCCCTAACCCCCCCGCAGAAGCCACATAAGTATCGAGCTTGGATAAAGGAATACCTACCCGCTTTTCCAACACCGCCAAAATCTGCAACAAGCGATTATTATCTACTCCAGTGGTAGCCCGACGGGGGGAACCGTAGCTTGTCGGACTCACCAGCGCTTGCAATTCCACCACAATCGGGCGCGTCCCCTCGCAGGCGACAATGGTACAAGTTCCCGATACCTTCTCATCCCGATTGCCCAAAAACAACTCCGAGGGATTCGGTACTTCTGCCAATCCTTGAGCGACCATTTCAAACACGCCGATTTCATGGGTTGCGCCAAAGCGATTTTTCATGGAGCGCAACAACCGATGAGATGCAAAGCGATCGCCCTCAAAATACAATACCGTATCCACTAAATGCTCCAACACCCTCGGCCCCGCCAAAGAGCCATCCTTCGTCACATGGCCGACAATAAATAACGTAATATTTTCCCGTTTCGCCACCTGCATCAGCGCCGAAGTACACTCGCGCACCTGAGCCACCGAACCCGGAGCAGACGACAGAGACGGAAAATAAATGGTTTGAATACTATCAATCACCGCTAAACGGGGTTTGAGCGCTTCCAACTCCCGTAAAATTTCCTCTAAATCGGTTTCCGGTAATAGATAAAAATTTGACTGTGGTTCCTCCGACTTTTCTCCCTTCTTTCCCTTCGGCTTCGGTTCGATGACCGCATCAAATCCATGCTTGAGTTTCGGTTTCTCCTCTTCTTCCTCTTCCCCCACTCCTAACCGCGCTGCCCGTAATTTTACCTGTTGTCCCGACTCTTCCGCAGATACATATAACACCGCATAATGTTGGGAGAGCTGATTAGCCATTTGTAACAGCAGCGTCGATTTTCCGATCCCCGGTTCTCCCCCAATCAGCACCAAAGACCCCTGCACAATGCCGCCACCGAGTACCCGGTCTAACTCCGAGAACCCGGAATCCATCCGTAAAACCGCTTGATCGGAAATGGCATCCAGGGTAATCGCAGCGCGAGGTTGACCGCTCTGGGTCGGCGATCGCCCCCCATCCTTGCGCCACTCCTGATTCAGCAACCCCAACCGGTTGTTCGTGGGAGTCACCGGGCCGCTCACCTGTTCGATCAGCGAATCCCAACTATTGCAAGCAGAGCATTTACCGAACCATTGGGAAAATTCTGCCCCACATTGATTGCAAATGTAGAGGGTTCGAGACTTAGCCATAACTGTGATATATCTATTCTTGCTTGCATTATGGCAGATCTGGCCCTTATCGCTCGTCAGAGCAAGGAAGGATAGAAGATGATGAATAACGAAAACTATACTGCCTCAGAAGCAGCAATGGTAGCAGAACCAGAAAAAATTACACAGTTCTACCAAAAGGCGATTGAGAAACATGGCGATCGCTCTCTGATGGCTGCTCGTTGGAGTTCAGAAGAGAAAGCTTTATCGCTCTATCAAGGTATTAGTCATTTACCTCAACACAATTGGCAAGAGATACAAAGCGTTTTAGATATTGGTTCTGGTCAGGGCTATTTTCTGCAATTTTTGCGAGAACAACAGCACTTTCAAGGCAAATATGTGGGTTTGGAATTTTTGCCTGAGTTTGATCGAGTGGCTAAACAGCTCTATGGTCACGATCCGCAAGCTGAATTTGTTTGTGGTGAATTTTTATCCTATCCTTTCCCAGGACAAACCTTTGATTGGATTTTTTCCATTGGCTCATTAAGTCCCAAGAAAAAAGATCAAGAATCATTTGATCGCGCCTTCACTGACAAAATGGCCCAGTTGGCTAACCGTGGATTTAGCCTATTTTTGAATGATATCAAATATATTGCTCCCAGTCGTCTAGAACAAGCCCCCGATCTAGCCGTTCATAATGTCGATCGCTTCGCAGCAGACCTAGAACAGCGCTTCCCAGGTAGCCAAGTGAGCATCGTTCATTATCCCCAAAAACCCTCACAGCATAGCTTTGTTCATGTTGTCCTGTGATTTAACCCGGTTGTTGATCGTCCATTCAGGGCGATCGCTTCGCCACCATTGAGAAAATTCTGCCCCACATTGATTGCAAACGTAGAGGGTTCGAGACTTGGGCATAACTGTGATATGTCTATTCTTGCTTGCATTATGGCAGATCTGGCCGCGATCGCTAATCTTGGACACTACATCACTTCCAGATGGGTTCGTTAACATAGATTGATTCTGCGACCAAAATTTTGGTTGGTCGTTCAGACTGAAGGTAGAATAACTAGAAACCTGTTGAGTTGTTGCACACTTAAAATATCTATCCCATGGGAGACTTCTTTCAGAACGTATCGCGCTATCCTCGGTACTTGATTACCTTTACGCTGGGTATTTTCTTCTTTTTATTCAAATCTGTCCAGCCCCTGTTTAAGAATCCGGTAACGGCGATCGCCACTTTAGGACTCTTAGTTTCGGGTTTTGTCTTCCTAACCCTGACATTACGGGCTATGCTAGGATTATCTCCGGTGTGAAGATACCATCAAACCAGAGAAGATAACCGCTAATCACCCCAAAATGTGGAGGAGGTCTTATGGCTAACAGTCGTCGTGTCTCTCGCGTGTCCTCCCAAATTAAACGCGAAGTCGGTCAGATGTTGATTCATGGCATTAAAGATGACCGAGTAGGGGCGGGTATGGTCAGCGTTACGGATGTGGATGTCTCTGGAGATCTGCAACATGCTAAAATTTTCGTCAGTATTTATGGGACGGAAGAAGCAAAAGCCGAAACCATGGAAGGATTGCAATCAGCAACCTCCTATGTTCGCTATGAACTGGGCCATCGGATGCAGTTACGCCGCACTCCAGAGGTGATCTTTTTAGAAGATCGCTCTTTGGAAAGGGGCGATCGCCTGTTGCATCTGATTAACCAGATTTCCCACGAACATGATGCCCACGAGGACTCAGAAAATAGTGTCTCCACTGAAGACAATGAGTAGACAATGAGTAAAGCTGTGGTGTAGAGCCATGTTAGATCCCACCCATCCTTCTCATCTGCCCGATCCAGCTTCTCTGTCCTTAGAACAACAGGTTGCCCAAATGGTCGTGATTCGGGCAAGTGGCTATTTGTTCGATCATCAAATTCGCTACCCCGACTGGGAACCCGTCAATGAAACCCTAAAATCCTGGATCGCCCAGTGGGGTGTGGGTGGAGTGATATTAGTTGGGGGAAGCGCTGCCGAACTGCACGATCGCATTAACCGGTTGCAGAGTTGGGCAACCTTTCCCCTGTTGGTGGGGGCAGATGTGGAGGAAGGAGTAGGACAACGCTTTAGTGGCGCTACCCATTTCCCTCCCCCTATGGCTCTAGGGGCGATCGCTGAAAAGTCTCCCCAAGCCGCTCGCCACTATGCCCAACAGATGGGGGAAAGGACAGCACAAGAGGCAGTGGCGATCGGCTTAAATTGGCTCTATGCGCCGGTGGTGGATGTGAATAATAATCCCCAAAATCCGGTGATTAATGTCCGTGCCTTTGCAGAAACGCCACAAGCCGTCAGTCAATTAACCGCCGCCTATATTCAGGGCGCTAAATCCTATCCCATTTTAACCACAGCTAAACATTTTCCCGGCCATGGCGATACGGCAGTAGACTCCCATCTAGAATTACCGGTGCTTCCCCATTCAGAAGAGCGGTTAGCCGAGATTGAGCTACCCCCATTTCAGAGTGCGATCGCCTCTGGAGTCGATGGCATTATGAGCGCCCATTTGCAGATTCCCGCTTGGAATGAGCGCTATCCTGCTACCTTATCCGCCACAATTCTCACCCAGAAACTGCGCCAAGAGTTGGGTTTTAGTGGTTTAATTGTCACCGATGCTCTGGTGATGGGAGCCATTGCCAACCATTATGGCAGCAATGAAGCCGCCGTTTTAGCCGTGCAAGCGGGGGTAGATATTCTGCTCATGCCCCAAGATCCTCCAGGGGCGATCGCCGCCGTCTGTGCAGCCGTCCGAGCTGGAAAAATTGCCCCAGAACGGATTCAAGCTTCCGTAGAGCGCATTTTTCAAGCCAAACAGAAAGTTAAACCGAGACCTGATTCTCCGCAATTTCCCCAAGCTCTGGGAACCCCAGAAACCCGCAAAATCGTGCAGTCAGTCCTTCAGGATGCCCAGGAAACCGGCGGTAATCTGCCCCTCAATCTCCAAGGAGGACGCAATTTAATTGTAGTTGATAATGCCTTGGATTGCTCCGTGTTGGCTAAACCCGCGCCTGCAATTCTGATCCCAGAAGCTAAGGGATATCCGTTGCAGCTCGTAGACCGTCATACCCCCAGTTTACCCACCCAAGGTCTACAGCCCACCTTGTTACAATTATTCGTTCGCGGTCATCCATTTCGCGGCAGTTCCACGTTGAATGAAACGGCGATCGCCTGGTTTGAAGCCTTGCTTAAAACTGATACTCTGCAAGCCTTGGTCATTTATGGCAGTCCTTATATCCTGGAATTTCTCCGTCCCCAACTGCCCAATGATGTGCCTTATGTGTTCAGTTACGGACAAATGCCAGATGCACAGGCGATCGCCCTCAAAACCCTAGGCTTTTGAACGATCAAGCTTTAGATTTGGGATAAAATGAGGCGTGAACCCTTCTGCTCTGTTCTCTAGTCCTATCGGTCTTGAACCATGATCAGTCCCGACGAAATGGAAGATCTCCTTGATGAGATGTATAACAACTTTACCCCGACTCCACTGCAACCGGGAGATCCAAGGTATGTGGACTGTCGCTCGGTGCGCGGGGATGAGGATGTGGTGAAGGATTTGGGGAGAACAGTGCGGCGATCGCAAGCATTCACCTATCAGCTATACTCTGGTCATCGTGGCTCCGGGAAAACCACGGAATTGCTGCGGCTGAAAAAAGACTTGGAAGACCGGCATCATAAGGTCGTCTATTTTGCGGCAGATGAAGAAGACCTGAGTGTTCAGGATGCCCAGTATACCGATATTTTACTGGCTTGCACCCGTCACCTGTTGGAAGAGTTAAAAAACGCAGACTCTCAGCCGATACTGAGTTGGTTGCAAGACCGGTTACAGGACTTGAAAGAGGTGATGCTGATGGAGATTAAGGTCGATCAGCTTAACTTAGAAGTGGGATTACAAATGTTTGCCAAATTAACGGCAGCAGTGCGGATGGAACCCGGACAACGACAGAAAATTCGCGAGTTGGTTGAACCGCACACAGAAACGCTGATTGAAGCTTTGAATGCCTTTATTGCAGATGGAAAACAACATTTACCAGAGAAGACCAAACTGCTGGTAATTGCCGATAATTTAGATCGAATTGTGCCCATTTTTCAGGAAAATGGGCGCAGTAACCATGAGGAAATTTTTCTTGACCGGAACGAACAATTGAAGGCGCTGAATTGCCATATTGTTTATACTGTGCCCATTTCCTTCATCTATTCTCGCTGGGCAACAGAACTGCATGTTAATTATGGTATTCCCCAAGTTTTACCCTCAATTATGGTGCGCCAGAAAAATAATGACCCTGACGATAAAGGCTTGGAGATTTTGCGAAATCTGATTAAACGGCGGGTTCCTGAGCGTTTGCGCGATAATTTCGTTCCAGAGGTATTTGAATCTGAGCAAATTTTCCGACAATTATGTTTAATGAGTGGCGGTTATGTGCGAGATTTCATACAATTAATGCAGGAAGCGATTAAAAAGACTGATACCCTGCCCATTCAAGCACGTGCAGTACAACGGGCGACGGATAATTTACGAGATGTTTATCGGCGGGCAGTGGAGGCAAATCAATGGGAAATCTTGCGAGAAGTACATCAGTCAAAAGATATTGAAAATGACCCAATTGAGCGCAGTTTGTTGTTTAATCGTTGTCTGTTGGAATATCGCTATTTTGATGAGAAGGGAGATAAGCAAACTTGGTATGATGTGCATCCCGTACTGTGGAAGGAGTTGGAATGACTAAACCTTGGACAGACTTTCCAGAGTTAGGTCGTTGGAGCGCAGAAAATGCGGAGGTGATTGCCGATATCCTGCGGGCTTTGCGACGGAAAAAGGGATTTGGTTTGTTTTTTGTCCAATGTAGTCCCGCTCAGGGAACCCAAGTTATCCGTGCAATTCGAGAACGTTTTCCCCAGAAACGGATAGTAGAAATTGAGTTAAATCGGGAGAGTGAAACCCTTTATCCAGAGTTGCGAGAACGACATCAGACAGAGGGGTTTGAAATTGCCTGTATTAGTGGAGTAGAGCAAGCCCTATACAGCTATGAAGATACGAAGCGTCTGGCGGGTTGGACTGCTAAGGAAATCTATAACTACAGTTGGAAGGGAGTGCCACCGCTTCTGAGTCATTTGAATCGGCAACGGGAGATGTTTGAGGCGCATTTACCCATTCGCATGGTGTTTCTAGTTCCCTACTTTGTCATCGATTATTTTATTCAAAGAGCGCCGGATTTTTTTGACTGGCGATCGGGTTTTTTTCGATTCGTTGAGAGTGCAGAGGAGCTAGAACAAGCTTGTCAAAAGCTAGTCGGTGCAGATTCCGAAGAATATCTCAATCTCACCCCAGAACAACGGATCGCAAAAATTTTAGACATTAAAGAAAAACTCATTCAGCTCGATTCATCGAATGATGAACAAAAAGCAAAATTATTGGCAAAGCAAGGACTACTCTTCTACAGCAGTCAGGATTATACAAAAGCCCTAGAAAGCTATGATCGCGCTCTACAACTGCAACCTGACTTTCACATAGCTTGGAATGGTCGAGGTGTTGCCCTGAAGAACTTACAGCGATATGAAGAAGCCCTAGAAAGCTATGATCGCGCCCTACAACTACAGCCAGACTATCACTTAGCTTGGACTAACCGAGGTAATACCCTGAATAAGTTAGAGCGATATGAAGAAGCCCTAGAAAGCTATGCTCGTGCCCTACAACTACAACCTGACTTTCATCAGGCTTGGACTAACCAAGGTATTGCCCTAGATGAATTACAGCGATATGAAGAAGCCCTAGAAAGCTATGATCGCGCCCTACAACTACAGCCAGACTATCACTTAGCTTGGACTAACCGAAGTCGTACCCTGAAGAACTTAGAGCGATATGAGGAAGCCCTAGAGAGCTGCGATCACGCCCTACAACTGCAACCTGACGATCACTTGGCTTGGTTTCACCGAGGCTTTGCCCTGAAGAACTTAGAGCGATATGAGGAAGCCCTAGAGAGTTATGCTCGCGCCCTACAACTGCAACCAGACTATCACTATGCTTGGAATAACCGAGGTATTGCCCTGGAGAACTTAGGGCGATATGAGGAAGCCCTAGAGAGTTATGCTCGCGCCCTACAATTGCAACCTGACTATCACTTGGCTTGGGCTAACCGAGGTATTGCCCTTTATAACTTAGGGCGATATGAGGAAACCCTAGAAAGCTATGTTCGCGCCCTACAATTGCAACCGGACTATCACTATGCTTGGAATGGTCGAGGTGTTGCCCTGAAGAACTTACAGCGATATGAAGAAGCTCTAGAGAGCTACGATCGCGCCCTACAACTGCAACCTAACTTTCACTATGCTTGGCACAACCGAGGTAATGCCCTGAATAACTTAGAGCGATATGAGGAAGCCCTAGAGAGCTGCGATCGCGCCCTACAACTGCAACCGGACTTTCACTGGGCTTGGTATAACCGCGTAATTGTCCTCCGTAACTTACAGCGATATCAAGAGTCAGGATATAGTTTGATTAGATTTTTATACTACCAGCCAAGTTCTCAAAAAAATTGGTGTTCTAAGGTGTTAACTTGGCTGGCTAGAAAACTAGGAGTGTTTGATGGCCTATGAACGAAATTCTGCAAGCTCATAAACGGAAAATAGTGGCGATCGCCTCTGGAGTCGATGGCATTATGAGCGCCCATTTGCAGATTCCCGCTTGGAATGAGCGCTATCCTGCTACCTTATCCGCCACAATTCTCACCCAGAAACTGCGCCAAGATTTGGGCTTTAGTGGTTTAATGGTCACCGATGCTCTGGTGATGGGAGCCATTACCAACCATTATGGGAGCAACTTAACTATATGCCCCAAGATCCTCCAGGGGCGATCGCCTTGAAAACCCTAGGCTTTTAAAAGAGCTAAAAGAGTTACTCTCTCCTATTGACTGCCGACACGCCTCGAAAATGTGAGTTAAAGTGGTAATGAGTTTACTTTAGAAGCGATCGCGCTTTGACCCTGATGAGCGCATCCTGATGCTGTTTAGCATGTATAGATTAGGAGAACCCATATCATTAACAATGAGCAACCAACCTAACACCTTAGAACCGATCCGCTCTTTAGAAGAGGCCATTGATCGATGTCAACATTTAGGAATGCGCCTGAGTCGTCAACGGCGGTTTATTCTGGAATTGCTCTGGCAAGAACAGGAGCATCTGTCAGCAAGGGATATTTATGACCTGCTCAATCAACAGGGACGGGCGATCGGTCATACCTCAGTGTATCAGAATCTCGAAGCCCTTTCTTCCCAAGGGATTATTGAATGTGTCGATCGCGCCGATGGACGGCTTTATGGTCATATTAGTGACCCCCACTCCCATATCAATTGCTTAGATAATGGCAAAATTCTCGATATTCATGTCGAACTGCCCCCAGAGCTGATCGCCCAAATTGAGCAGCAAACTGGGGTGAAAATCACCGATTATCGGATTGATTTCTATGGATATCAATCTCAAACCTAAACAAGAAAGCTGGTCAGGTTTATCCTGGAATCAACAATCAAAGTTGATCGGGGCAAAGTTGACAGGGGGAACGAAATGTTAAGTAAGCAAACCGTTCTACAACAATTATCAGAGCATCGTGAACAATTGCAGCAATTTTCAGTAAAAATGTTGTTTTTATTTGGTTCGGTGGCTAGAGATATGGCTCATGCAGACAGCGATGTAGATTTGCTGGTAGAATTTGAGCGGCCGGTTGGGTTATTTACATTTCTGGGTCTCAAGCATTATCTGGAAGAGATCTTAGGCTGCTCGGTAGATTTGGGTACGCCGAATTCCCTCAAACCAGCTTTCAAGGAAAAGGTATTAAAGGAGGCTATACGTGCCTTCTAGAAAGCAGTTTTGTATGGATTGGCCGTTATTGGTGAGGCGACGGCTAATATTTTACCGCAAGTACAGACTAGATATCCACAGAAGTTAACGTTGGAGGAGATTTTGAGGGATGTACAGCAATAAATTTAGATTGAGTCAATGAAACCCAAAAAGACTGCTGAAAAAACCCTACAAATTCGAGTTCGAGGACGGGTTCAGGGGGTGGGATTTCGACCCCATGTTTGGCGTATAGCCCATGAGCTGGGGCTAGGGGGTGAAGTTTGCAACGATGGGGAAGGGGTACGCATTCGCATTGCTGGAGAACCGGAAGCGTTATCTGTATTTCGGCAACGGTTAGAGTCTGAAGCGCCCCCCCTGTCAGAGATTGAATCGATTGAAACCGAAGCGCTAGAGCCGACTGTGGGGTTTGAAGGGTTTGCCATTGTGGAGAGTGTGGGGGGCAAAACCCAGACTCAAATAGCGCCGGATACTGCCACTTGTGGGGCTTGTGTGGCAGAGATTAGTACGCCTTCTGAGCGCCGCTATCGTTATGCATTTACGAACTGTACCCATTGCGGGCCAAGGCTTTCGATTATTCGAGGGGTTCCCTACGATCGCCCCTCAACAACGATGGCGAACTTTCCCTTATGTCCAGACTGTCAGCGAGAATATGACGATCCAGGCGATCGCCGTTTCCATGCACAACCCATTGCTTGTCCGGTTTGCGGGCCGAAACTTTGGCTAGAGTCCCTCACCGATAAAAACGCGGTTTGGGAACCGGGACAAGAGATAGAAACAGTAATTTCCCGGATCGAACAGGGAGAAATTTTAGCTATTCGCGGCTTAGGTGGCTTCCATTTAGCCTGCGATGCTACTAACCCAGAAGCTGTAAACCGCTTACGTCAACGCAAACGCAGATATGGCAAACCCTTTGCACTGATGGCGCGGGATATTGCTGTTATTCGGCGCTATTGTCAGGTGAGTGCAGCCGAAGAGGAGACGCTCAGGAGTGGTGCGGCTCCCATTGTGCTGTTGAATGCGGAGGGTGGGGAGAGGTTACCGGAGGCGATCGCCCCTGGAGTAACAACCCTCGGTTTTATGCTTCCCTATACTCCCCTGCATCTTCTGTTACTTGAAACCCTGAATTATCCCTTAGTGATGACCAGCGCCAATTTATCCCATGAACCCCAGTTAATCAGTAACGCAGAAGCCAGGACAAAACTGATCGGATTAGCGGATACAGTATTATTTCATAACCGAGAAATCGCTAACCGTATGGATGATTCCGTCGTGCGAGTCATGGCAGGAAAACCCCGGTTATTGCGTCGCAGTCGGGGGTATGTTCCGGGGGCGATCGCCCTTCCGCCAGGATTTGAGCGGAGCCATACAGCAGGTTCCTCTGCAACAAGGCACAATCCAACAGATCCCCCTACATCCCCCTTAAAAAGGGGGACTTTTGCTGCCCCCCTAAAAAAGGGGGGTTGGGGGGATCGACATGCAGGGCATAGCAGGGAAAACTGCCCTAAAATATTAGCCTATGGCGCAGAACTCAAATCTACCTTTTGCCTGATCCAAAATAATCAAGCTATTTTATCCCAACATCAAGGGGATTTAGAAAACCCCATTACCTACGCAGATTATCAAAAAAATCTGCAACTTTTTCGCCAACTTTACGATCATCAACCTCAATTTTTAGTCGCCGATCTCCATCCGGAATATCTCTCCACCAAACTCGCCCAAGACCACGCCCAAACCCAGAATTTACCCCTGATTCAAGTTCAACATCACCATGCCCATATTGCCAGTTGCTTAGTCGAAAATGGCATCCCCTTAGATACTGCTCCCGTCTTGGGCATTGCCCTGGATGGTTTGGGATTTGGCGAGGATGGTACGATTTGGGGCGGTGAGTTTCTCCTGGCAGATTATCGAGGCTATCAACGGTTGGCAAGCTTAAAACCGGTGGCGATGATTGGTGGTACAAAGGCAATTCTGGAACCCTGGCGCAACACCTACGCCCACTTAAAAGCCGCTTTTGACTGGCAAATGTTGCACAAAAAATATGGTCATTTAGAACTCTTTGACTATTGGCAAAACCAACCGATCGCTCTCTTTGACCAAATGCTGCAAAAACGACTCAATACACCCCTGGCAAGTTCAGCAGGACGGTTATTTGATGCGGTATCGGCGGCGATCGGTCTATGTCGCGATCGCGCCCTGTTTGAAGGACAAGGGGCGATCGAATTAGAAATGGCAGTCGATCGCCATTTACTCTCAGTCTCTGACGCTGATTTTCCTTATCCCTTTGAGATTATCGATCCCCCTACATCCCCCTTAAAAAGGGAGACTTTGCTTGCTGCCCCCCTTTCTAAGGGGGGTTGGGGGGATCTTCGAGCAAAATACCGTACCTCCAGTCATAACCTTCTCTCTCTCGATCCTCGCCCCATGTGGCATTCCCTCTTAGAAGACTTGAGTCAAGGGGCAACCCTTTCCCTAATTGCAACCCGGTTTCACCAAGGTTTAATCCAAGGGATAACCCATCTCGTGGAAAAATTAGCCCATCAGTGTCAATTAGATGGACTCGATATTGAAAAAATTGCCCTCTCTGGAGGATGTTTCCAAAACCGGATTTTGCTGGAAGAATTAACCAAAAACCTGGAAGCGAGAGGCTATGAGTGCTTATCCCAGGCAAAAGTGCCGTCAAATGATGGTGGGGTATCCTTGGGACAGGGGGCGATCGCGATCGCCAGAACCACAGAATCAACTTAACCTATATTTATACTTAAAATTGGTGCTGGTTTAATGCTATATTAATCACAACTGTGGTAAACTAAAACTATCCCTTCAAGCTCAACAGGAAAAAACCATGAGATTTATTAACCCGAAGATAGATTATGCCTTCAAAAAAATATTTGGTTCAGAACAAAGCCAACAAATATTAATCAGTTTTCTCAATGCCATCGTTTATGATGGAGAAAAAATCATCCAATCCTTAACCATCAAAAATCCCTATAATCCCGGTCAAGTCCTGAGCTTAAAAGACACTTATTTAGATGTAAAAGCAGTTCTGAATGACGGTTCAATCGTAGTCATAGAAATGCAAGTCGCATCCATGGCAGCATTTGACAAACGAGTAGCGTACAACCTAACCAAAGCTTATGCAAATCAGTTAACAAAAGGAGAGGACTACCCACTGTTAAATCCAGCCATAGCCGTAACCATCACCGATTTTATCTTGCTGAAAGAGAGTTCAAAAATCATCAATAAGTTTGTGTTTAAGGAAGAAGAAAAAAACTTGAAGATGCTAGAGAAAGAACTCAAGCTAATTTTTGTGGAAATCCCCAAATTCAAGAAAAGTTTATCGGAGTTACAGAGCTTAACAGATAAATGGATTTATTTCCTCAAGGAAGCGGCAACTTTAGAGGAAGTACCAGAGAATTTGGGGGAAGTATCGGAGATAGAATTGGCGTTAAATCTAGCCAGTCAAGCCAACATGACTCCCGAAGAATTTGAAATAGTAGATAAGCGAGGGATGATGCTGCAAGATGAAAGAGGGCGAGTGGCTTATGCGGAACAAAAAGGAGGCAAACGATTAATTATGCGTTTACTTAAAAAACGTTTTGGAGAAATTCCAGAGGAGATAAGCAGTCAAATTGAAAGCTTATCGATTGAAGAGTTAGAAAGTCTAGGAGAAGATTTTTTAGACTTCAATAGTCTGGAAGATTTAGCGAACTGGCTAAAAGATCGATAATACGGTAAACAAGCAAGAGTCGATCGCAACGAGTTTAATATTAAGTCAGCGAGAGACTGTGGTAAACTAAAACTAGCCCTTCAAGCTCAACAGGAAAAAACCATGAGATTTATCAACCCGAAGATAGACTATGCCTTCAAAAAAATATTTGGTTCAGAACAAAGCCAACAAATATTAATCAGTTTTCTCAATGCCATCGTTTATGATGGAGAAAAAATCATCCAATCCTTAACCATCAAAAATCCCTATAATCCCGGTCAAGTCCTGAGCTTAAAAGACACTTATTTAGATGTAAAAGCAGTTCTGAATGACGGTTCAATCGTAGTCATAGAAATGCAAGTCGCACCCATGGCAGCATTTGAAAAACGAGTCGCCTACAACTTAACCAAAGCTTATGCTAATCAGTTAATCAAAGGAGAATACTACCCCCGATTAAATCCAGCCATAGCCGTAACCATCACCGATTTTATTTTACTAAAAGACAGTTCAAAAATCATCAATAAATTTGTGTTTCAAGAAGAGGAGGAAAAAAAGCTGAAAATCCTAGAGAAAGAATTACGATTGATTTTTGTGGAAATTCCCAAATTCAAGAAAAGTTTATCGGAGTTACAGAGCTTAACAGATAAATGGATTTATTTCCTCAAGGAAGCGGCAACTTTAGAGGAAGTACCAGAGAATTTGGGGGAAGTATCGGAGATAGAATTGGCGTTAAATCTAGCCAGTCAAGCCAACATGACCCCCGAAGAATTTGAAATAGTAGATCAGCGAGGGATGATGCTACAAGATGAAAGAGGAAGAATAACTTATGCGGAAGAAAAAGGCAGACAAAAAGGCAGACAAGAAGGCAGACAAGAAGGCAGACAAGAAGGCAGACAAGAAGGAAAGCTAGAGCAAGCGATCGCCTTAATTATGCGTCAAATCAAAAAACGTTTTGGAGAAATCCCAGAGGAGATAAGTAGTCAAATTGAAAGCTTATCCATTGAAGATTTAGAAAGTCTAGGAGAAGAGGTTTTGGACTTCAAGACTGTTGAAGATTTAGCGACCTGGCTAAAATGTCTCTAATTTAAAGCTCCACATTGACACTAAAATAAAACCCATCATCCTGGGCATTATTGCCTCGGTCAGGGAGATCGATAATCGGATAACCATAATCAAAGCGAATATTCCATCCGGGGGCGACTTCCCAGAGTAATCCTACTCCCACCCCCATTAAAAAGTTTTCAGAGGCTAAAATATTAGGATTATCTCGGCTATTCCAGACTTGCCCTAAATCGAGAAAAGGAGCAACCATGAGGGTAGGTTGACCTTTGCTATCCCGTTGTAGGGTAATTCGGTCTTCAATGGAGATTAAAAACCCATTATCTCCAGAGCGGGCATTTTGTCGATATCCTCGAACGGATTGACCGCCACCAATGACGTATTGCCGTGAGGGAAGTAAGCTCGTAGTGGCTAGTTGTAGGTCTCCTCGGAAGGTGAGTAAATGATGATCCCCTAACCGTTGCAGGCGCTGTAAACTGAGAAGCCAACTGAAAAAACGACTATCGGGGGTCGATCCGGGATTGAGGGTTGCACCAAAGGCATCTATACCCAGGTTAAACTGCGATCGCACCCCCCAAATGCCTGTCGCATCCCGACGCACATATTCTTGACCGAAGCGAATGGCGCTGCTGCGGGTTCTTCCTCGGTCATCTGGCCCTTCTCCAAAGCCAAAGGGAATATCGCCCAAAAAGGTTTGGCCGCGATGGTGGGAAAATCCTACAGATAGGGCAAACTCTTGACGGGGAGAGCGAATAATCGGCTGGCGATAGTCAAATTCATAGCGTTGCGTTTCGCCGCGAATGCCCAAATCTTGGAGTTCAATATTACTAATTTCATTATTATCGGGTAGAAATTGGATGGTAAACGAGCCATCCATAGCATTTAAGGGGATACGATAGATAAACTCATAGCGACTGGTATCTCCGCCGGTGGTGGTACGGTTATAACCAAGGATGACGCGATCGCCCAAACCCGTCAAATTTTGATATCCCAGCCGAAACCCAATCCGCTCCGATCCCACACTAGCCGGTGAATAGTTATCGGCAAATAAATTAACCGTCAGAGGTTTCTTTAAGCTCACCCGCACCGTTAGTTTACTTTGCCCAATCTCCGCGGCCGGTTGTAAACTCGCTTCTACACTCTCGAACAGGGGATCGGTTTTCAGCAGTCTTAATTCATTTTCCAACGAAGCACTATTTAACGGAACCCCTGCCCCTCGCCGAATCCGGCTGGTAACATAACTCGGATTTAAACGCCCTGCCCCTTCCACCACAATCTCTTCTAAACGGCCTTCAATAACTTGAATTTCCACAACCCCATTGTCCACCACCTGATCGCCTAAAAGTGCCCGGCTATTAATATACCCCCCATTCAAATAGAGTTCAGTAATTCTATCGGCCGCTTCCCTCAGTTGCTCTAGGGTTTGGGATTGACCTTCATATTCCCTCACAACTTCCTTGAGTTCTTCCTGACTAAAAATCGTACTTCCCATCACTCGAATTTCCTGCACCTGAATCGGTTGAGTGGGTTCGGACATCTCCGTATCTTGGGAGAGGGGAGAACAGTGAGGCGTATTCTCCATCAGTTCAGGGGGAGCAATAGACGAACAAAGGGTAGGAGACTCAAGAGGAGAAACCGGAGACAAACTCCAAGAGAACGATTCAGGAGGTGCTATAGGTTCTAGGGGTTCAGGAACCCATTCCAGATTCGGGGAAAGGGGGTCAGGTCTTATTTCCACTGAATCAGCAGTCATGGGCAAACTCGCCCAGCTCGGAGCTATCAGAGATACTAAGGCACTCACTGATAGACTAGAAATAAATAAGGCACTCCTCACACTACAGACCTCATAGATAGGGGTTGACGTTTGGGGTAGATTGCAGGCGATCTAGCAGTCATCCTAATAGATTAGGGCATTTAGATTAGAATGTTGGCTCAGATCCCCAATTCCCCCCAGGTATTAGGGGGGATTACGCAAGTTCTCCACCAGATTATTAGTCAACTCTACTCGTAGGTGCAAGGGCTATTGAATTTCATTCGGATCGATGCCTAATTCCTGGAGTTTAGCCGCAAGGAGGTTGGCTCGACGCTCCGCTTCCTGCGATCGCTCCTCTCCAGTTAGTAATAAAGTCCCCTCACTATCCCACCAGCGTAACCAGGGCAGATCGACATTTTGATACCGTCCTTGCCAAATCCCCAATTCTACGCCCATTGGCGGAATGGCAAAATGGCCGCGTGAGTTGGCTGAGAGGAGTTGATATTGACCGCCGACCAATTCATACACTTCTACACTGGACTTTTTGACTTCGTAAATTGCATAATAGGCTGGCTTAATGATTTGTTCGTACACCCAAAATTTACCGAAAAGAGGAGTCTGATCCCGTTCTTCTGAACCGTTTCCAGAAACGAACTCTATGGCAATTTGAGGGTGAACCAATTCTTTCCACAGGACATAGGAACGACGCATTTGCCCATCTAGGGTAGCCGGTACATTGGGCACATAAAACCAATCGGGACATTCTGCTCCTTTTTCGGGAGGATGGGTTAGCTGCCAGTAAATTCCACTATCTTGACCAATGCAATAGTCACTTTCTGGATGAAGTTGATCGAGAATGGGACGAATGGAGTCTGTTAGTAAGATGCTTTGGGGGAGTTCTTGGAAGTTTTTCACAAAGGAGCCATCCTCACAGGGGAGTTGAGTGTGATCCGGTAGGAGATCGAAGTAGTCTTCCTCAAGGGAATTGGGAAGTTGAGTGCGATCGGGTAAGGTAGTAGAGTGTTCTGTGGAAGTCATAGCTGGTGGCTTGAGTTTTGGCGATCGCTTCTACACTAGCGCAAACTTCAGAGAGTGTATTAAGAGAGGATAGAGCAAACCTAAATGAGTTATATAACGATTGTCCCTCATCCCCCTACCCCCTTCTCTCGTGGGAGACGGGGGGAAAGTCCCTCTCCCACGGGAGAGGGATTCAGGGAGAGGGCATTTCTCGTTGCACAACTTATTTTAGACTAGCTATATATGTCGAATCTGATTTTATTTTGGCATCGCCGGGATTTAAGAGTTACGGATAATTTGGGCTTAAGCTATGCCCAATCTAAAGCCCATTCTGTGGTGGGTTGTTTTTGCTTCGATCCCGATATTTTAAACCGGGAGGATATTGCACCGGTTCGTTTACAATATCTTCTGGGATGTTTGCAAGAGCTACAGGATAATTATCAAAAATTGAATCATCCGTTTGTTTTATTGCAAGGGAAACCGGAGCAAGTGATTCCGAATCTAGCTAGGGATTTAGGGGTAAGAGCGGTGGTTTGGAATCGGGATGTGGAACCCTACAGTCAAGTTCGAGATGAGCGAGTTTCTGAAGGCTTGAAAGAGAAAGGAATTGAGGTTAAAAATTTTTGGGATCAGCTTTTAGTGGCTCCCGAAGATATTCGCACGCAAGCGGGCAATGTTTACACGGTTTATACTCCCTTTTGGAAGAATTGGCAAGGACAAAAGAAACTCGATCCGGTGGCTGATTTACAACCGGGATCGGGGTTAACCGAAGCACAGAAAAAAGTGTTAGATCGGGTGGAGAGTATTGATTTTCCGAGTTTGAAGGATTGGGGATATTCTGAGAAAAAAGAGTTGGTGATTATACCGGGAGAGCGGGCTGCTGAAGAGCAATTGCAGAAATTTGGCGATCGCTCCCTCGAAACCTACGAGCAACAGCGCAACATCCCCAGTATAGAAGGTACATCGAAGCTCAGTGCCGCTTTGAAGTTGGGAGCGATCGGTATTCGCAGAGTGTGGCAAACCACCCAAGAAGCAATCAAAAAATCGTCCAGCGATAAAAGTCGTCAAAACATCCAAACTTGGCAACAAGAACTAGCCTGGCGAGAATTTTACCAGCATGTACTCTACCACTTTCCCGAACTCGCTGATGGCCCCTATCGAGCGCCATTTAAACACTTCCCTTGGGACAATAATCCCCAACATTTCCAAGCTTGGTGCGAAGGAAAAACCGGCTATCCCATCGTCGATGCAGCCATGCGCCAATTGAACACAACCGGATGGATGCATAACCGTTGTCGGATGATTGTTGCCAGCTTTTTAACCAAAGATTTAATCATTAATTGGCAATGGGGAGAGCGCTATTTTATGCAACATCTCATCGATGGAGATTTAGCCGCCAATAATGGGGGATGGCAATGGAGCGCATCGAGTGGCATGGATGCCAAACCTTTACGGATTTTTAATCCTGCCAGTCAAGGGCAAAAATTCGATCCAGAAGCACAATATATCCGCCAATGGTTACCGGAGTTAGCGTCTGTCGAAACCAAAGATTTACTCACCGGAGAGATTCCGCCTTTAGTCCGGCAAGCCTGTAATTATCCCTCACCCATTGTCAATCATAATCAACAACAACGGGAATTCAAGCAGCGTTATAAACAGGTGAAAGAAAACCTATAGTTGTAGGGTGGGCAATGCCAGCCCTACTAGACTACTGGAATGGCTAGATATTTATAAATGAAATAATGGAAAGAACAACAAACATAGTACCAAAAATTCCCAACAGAAAGCGTGCTAAACGATCTTTAGCTCCAAACTCAATCCCCTTTATAGAGACTTTGCCTACAATACAACCGAGCAACATAGCTGCCCCAAAAGTAAATATAACAACTGCCAGTTCTGGTGGTAGTTTGATCATGCTTGCTATCCTCTATGAGCATTTTGCGGATTATTTAGAATTCTCAATGACCGCTCCCCCTAAGAAGCTGCTGAATGTATTTTGTAAGATTATTCCCTATTCCCTTAAACTCGACCATTCCAGAGATCGTGCATAAAATGCATCTGCACCGGATCGAGATTAGCTTGCTGAACTAAATAATTGAAGAAATAAAGAGTCGCCATGCGAACATCATCTTCCCCCGCTTCTTCCTCTGGGGTGATCTCATGGTGCGTCATCTTAGAGAGAGTCCGGTAATTTTCGGCTACTTTAGCCATACTTTTAATTTTTACTCCTAACTGATAGAGCTGCATGAATGCCAAAAACTCGACAATAGACTTACGAATTTTAGCTTCTATTTCTCCCGGATTCATGATTTTATCTTTCTCAATTTTACCGTTTAGGGCTTCAATAATAAATTCTCGCACTTGCCCACTGTAAAATCCACTATCATAAGCTACAATGGCTTCTGAAATTTTTATGCCATAGCGAGGTTTACGAAATCCAGGAATCCCTGAATGAGTCTGTTGGTTGACCATATAGCCGACTCGAAATGCGGCTATATTAGCGGCTAAATCTGGTTCAGAGGCATCGGCTTCTAAGGCTTTATAAATGGTCGAAAATTTTCCAGAACGAAAATCGAGAATGGATTGGGATAAATCTCCACTCCAAGAACTGTGTTTACTTGTCCAAGATGTGGTGAAGTTTAATAAGCTTTTCCAACTTGGAAGTTGAATTTGATCGGATAAGGAGGCAATAAAATGAGCAAAGTCTGTACTTTGTCCGCATAATACTATGGTTTTATCTAAGCGATTATCGATATATTCAACATCTGATAAAGTCGCCCAACGAAACAAGTGATTAGTATAAGATTCGCGGGTATAGCGGCGCAACTCATTGGCAATCTCATAGGGAGAAGCCTGGGGCATTTGGGTTTCTAGATGCTCAACAAAAGATAGCATTTGCAGGCGGTTATATTCTAAAGAATGGGTAAGATGATTCATAGATGCAAGCCTGGTAGAGTGGGAACAACTAAGGTTGATTGTCTGGATGGTCTAGAGTGTTTTTGACTTGACGCAAAAATCGTTTAAGTTTGACAACTCTCTTGCGTTTTTTACGATTGCTCTCTAAGGATTGAGAATTGGAGGTGGAAGTCTGGGGGGGACTCCAGGATGCTTCACCAGTGGGAATGGCATGGCTGCGAGGGCGAATAGTTTCGCCATAGCGATTGGCCCAAACTTGGGTGAATTCTGCGCCAATGAGTAAGATTTGGGCAGTAAAGAAAATCCATAATAATAAGATGACAAATGATCCGGCAGCGCCATAAAAGGATCGGACACTACTTTGTCCTAAATATAAGCTAATTCCCCATTTACCTAGGGTAAAGAGGATGGAGGTTAGGGTAGAGCCGACCCAAACATCTGACCAAGCGACTTTGGCATCGGGCAAGATTTTATAAATGGCTCCGAATAAAAGGGTGACGACGAGGAAAGAAACGCCAATATCTGTCCAACGCCAAATACTGGCGGGGGTATTCATCCATTGTTCGAGCCATTCACTGACTCCGGCTAAAACGGAGCTAAAGACGAGGGAGAGGAGCAGGAGAAATCCGATCGCGATAATCATCAAAACGGAGAGAACTCTAGCCATGAGAAAGTTCAAGAAACCCCGTTCGGGTTTGGGGGTAACGCCCCAAATGATATTGAGGGCGACTTTGAGTTGGGCAAAGACGGTGGTGGAGCCAAACAATAGGGTGGCGATCGCGATTATAGTCGCCATCAGACCCGATTGGGGTTGATAGCGTTCCTGAATGAGGGTTTGAATGGACTGGGCGGCTTCCGAGCCAATAAACTGTTGCAATTGAATGGCCAGTTGTTCTTGAGCTGCTTCCTGTCCAATCACAAAGCCAGCGACTGCCACAGCAATGATGAGCATGGGGGCTAAGGAAAACACCATATAATAGGCGAGGGCGGCTGCCAGGATGGGAACCCGGTCTTGCTGCCATTGCACTAAGGTTTCTTTGAGTAATCTCCAAATGGCGTAGAGTTTCATGGAACTGACGCAGAAAGAACGGGAGTACACTACTATCAAAGCTTATCTATTCCCATCCGGCTAGTGTTCGAGTTCCCCTAATTCTGTAAGAGTAGGATGTAGAATTTTGTTAAAGTACGGCTAAGGTATGCGGTAGACACTCCAACCATGAGACGAAAGATTGAAAGACGATGGCAGTGGGTAAGCTTGGCCCTCATCATTACGGTCTTAATTATGGGGTTGCAAGTGGTCAAACCCATACAGGCTAAATCCCCAAAAGCGATCGATGAAATTCGGGGGGTTTGGTTGACGAATGTGAGTAGTGCAGTTTTGTATAGTCCTTGGGGGATTAATCGGGCGATCGCCCAACTCTCTGATCTCAATTTTAACACGATCTATCCTGTTGCCTGGAACCGAGGGGTAACGTTTTATCCCAGTGATACGGCGAAAGAAGTCATTGGTCGCCAACAAGATTTATTACTCGATACGATCCGTTTTCGTCAAGATACTCTAGAAGAAATTATTACTCTGGGCCATCAGCAGGGACTGCGCGTAATTCCCTGGTTTGAGTATGGGTTTATGGCTCCTCAAAATTCCTTATTGGTGAAACGTCATCCTAGTTGGTTAGCCCAAAGTCGGGATGGACTCCCGTTACAGCACCATGGAAAATATGGCCTAGAGTGGTTGAATCCTCTGCATCCAGAAGTGCAGCAGTTGTTGATCGATCTGATTGTGGAAGTGGTCACCCGGTATGATGTGGATGGCATTCAACTCGATGACCATTTTAGTTTGCCGGTAGAGTTGGGCTACGATCCGTTTACGATCTGGCTTTATCAACAGGAACATAATGGGGAGATTCCGCCGGAAAATTATCGCAATGTGCAATGGATGCGCTGGCGGGCTGCTAAACTGACTCAAGTGATGAAGCGGATTCATGACCGAGTAAAAGAGATTAAACCGGATTGTATTATTTCTTTGTCCCCTAATCCCCGCGAGTTTGCCTATCGCAATTTTCTACAAAACTGGCTGGCTTGGGCTGAACAGGGTTTAATTGATGAGTTGGTGATTCAAGTGTATCGGAGTGGGATGGAAACGTTTCTGCGCGATTTGCCCGATCCAGTGATTCCGAAGTTGCAGGAGAAGATGCCGGTGGCGATCGGAATTACTACGGGAACCTTGAGAACACCTATTCCTTTAGATTTAATTGAACAGCAAGTGCAAGTGGTGCGCGATCGCTCCTTAGACGGCTTTTCGTTCTTTTATTGGGAAAGCTTGTGGGGATACATTGCCCCAGAGTCTCCCCAAGTTCGCCGTCGCGGACTGCGGGAGATTATTGAGTAATGAGTAATGAATAATGAGTTATCCCCATTCCCTATTCCCCATTCCCTAGCGCATAGCGCTATAATTCGCCCATGATTGGATCGGGTTTTGGAATTCAATGGACAATCCAGACCTTCATCGGATTTCTAGTGAGTCTGTTGCTGATTGAAATTGGCGAACGACCTGATATAGGAATCACAGAAGGATTCATTGGGGGCGCAATTGTCGGCCTGATGCAAGCCATTGTGCTTTTGCCTCATCTCAAACAGGCTGGCTGGTGGATGGTGATCAGTGCTATGTGTTGGGCAATTATGGGATGGAGTGATTTAGGGGCGATCGGTTGGATTGCGCCCAGAACCCTGGATATTTCTGGGCGCTTGCTCTATGGTCTCTGGGAGGGGGCCAAAGTGGGGTTTGTTCTCGGTGTGGGGCAATATGTGTTGCTCTCCCACCAAGTTCCCCAAGCCTGGCGTTGGATTATTGCCAGTATTATAGATTGGGCGATCGCCCTGGCCTGTGGTTGGGCTTTAGGGGGGTTGCTCCGGGTTCAGTTTCGTCAATTTATCGGTGATGTGATCGGCTTAGGATGTGTCTGGTTACTCGTGGGAGGCTTAACCGGTTTTGCCCTCACTCTACTGTTGAACCGTCGCAAGTCTGGATAATAGATAATAGTTCTAATTTTTAATTGATTATGAGCTTTGATTGCATCATTGTCGGCGCTGGCCCCGCAGGAGGAACGGCCGCCTATCATCCAAAATTGAGTCCGTGCGCTGTACCTGGAAAAAAGAAAAACCAGTGGAAATTGATATCCGTCCTGGTGCAATTTGGATGGTCAGACGCAATATTTTCGATCATTTTCTGGTTCAACAGGCGGTGCAACAGGGCGCAACATTGCGAGATCAGACCCCGGCTGAAGGCATTGAATGCTTAGGTCACTGTTGGCAAGTGAATACTCCTGAAGATTGTATCCAAGGAAAATATTTGATTGCCGCCGATGGGTCAAAAGGCCCTTTAGCGCGATGGTTGGGATTTAAACATCGCAAACATTTTGCTGGAGCGGCTTTAGAGGTTGAAGTGACACGAGAGCATCTCCACCATCCCCATGCTGAAATTGAGTTCGGTCTTTTAAATCATGGCTATTTGTGGAATTTCCCGAAAGCGGATGGATACTCAATGGGGATAGGGAAGTTTTCACGCGGTCAATCTGGGAACTTGAGAGCAGTTTTAAAAGATTACGCTACTGAATTTGAGATCGAGAATATACTCAATTGGTTCATCCCATCTATCTGTGGAATGGCAACCAAAAGCTCCATACCCAAAACGCCCTTTTAGCAGGAGAGGCTGCTTGTTTAGTCGATCCGTTTACCGCAGAAGGCATTCGTCCGTCCATTTGGAGTGGACTAAAAGCATCTGAGGCGATCGATCGCGCCCTGGGAGGAGATTTAAATGCCCTAGAAGACTATACCCACATCCTAGCTCAAACCTGGGGTTCAGAAATGGCTTTAGCTCAACGTATTGCCCAAGGATTTTATCAATTTACCCATTTAGCCTATAAAGTCGGCATTGAGCAAGGGACTTCTGGGCACACTTTCTTTAAGATATTTTCAGGAGAATTAAAATATGCGAGTATAATTGAATCTGCTTTGAAAAAATTTAATCCCTTTTCTGTATAAGTCTCCATCATAACCCAGATTTACAGCGCTTTGCGCTGTAAAGTAATATCAAATCTATTTATTTACGCTACAGATCTCTGTAGGGGCGGGTTTTACCCAAATCTTGTAGACTGACAACTATTTTTGTATTCATGTCCGCTTGCGGAAACCCGCACGAACCCACCTTGTCTCTACAGTACCCCTCTTCTGTCACTTTCGGATAAAGGGGTGTGAAACCCTGATTCTTTCGTTAGCGATAAAACTCCGTTTTCGGCTGTCGCCGACATGAAACGCTTCGCGATAAAACTCCGTTTCGCTTCGCGATCGCGGGCTGTCACTCTTGGAAATTCGTTAGAATTTCCAAGAGTGACAGAGGAGGGTTAAGTAGATTTTGGTAGGGTACTTAGGTGTTACCGCCTTCCTAGCGCCAGAATCCCTTGACAGGACTCGGATATGAGAAACGGAGAGAGAGGGATTTGAACCCTCGGAAGGTGCTAACACCTTCAACAGATTAGCAATCTGCCGCTTTCGACCACTCAGCCACCTCTCCAAGGTAAGCATTACCTATGATAACAAACTTAGCCCAGATGGGCAAGGGGATCGAGAGACTTTTTTCAGCAAAATCCTCGCGCTATCAGATGCTCTTGCCAGTTCCACTGGTGGAGGAAAAAGTCTTTGGTATGTTGGTATCCTAAGCGATAGAGTTGGACTTTTTTAGCTGAACTGAGGGAAAACTCGGTGGTAGTCACGTTGGCATCGGTGACATCAATATTGATTACCCGCCCTTGATCGCCCTGGCGCAGATGGTATCGGTCTCTGGCATTGGCCATGGCTCGCATGGAGGCGGTAAATAGGTCAAGGGCGTTGTTAATTTCGGGAGGGTTCAGGGTTTGATCGATTAAGCGAAAGCCGAAGGTGGGCCATTTTGGAGGGTTAAGGGGATCGCCAGAAGGACGATCATAAATCCACAGGGGAAAGTTACTGAGCAAACCGCCATCGAGAATATAGGCTTTACCGAGTTTTTCCGGTTTGAAGAATAGGGGAATACTCGAAGATAAGCGCACGGCTTCAGCAATGCTGAAGTCTTCATGATGGTTGATATGATGCTGTTCTAGCATGGCCTTGCGCTGGGTTTGTTGTTCTGAGTTGAGTCGATCGCCATTAGGATTGAGGTCGTCGGGTAGGACAAGCATTTCGCAGTGGGTAATATTAGAGACGACCACCTTCAATTCCCGTTGAGGATCGAGGCGTTTAACATCGGCAAAGGTCTGAATTCCGGTTTGTTTAATCGTTTTCGCGATCCACTGGCGGAAAGGATCGGAGTCATATTGACCGAGTTGTTGGGTGAATAATAAGGACAAAATCATCCATAAGGGGGCTTTCAGGTCGTTGCTAGGGTCGCCGTTGAAAATAAAGGGGCTGGTTTTTTGCGATAGGATGCGATCGTAGTCGATGGTACTGAGGATGTCTTCGAGTTCATCGATCGCAAAATTCGCAGCGAGGAAGGCTGCGGTTAATGAACCGGCAGAGGTTCCGGCCAGTTTTTTCCAGCGAATGCCCAAATCTTCACAGCAGCGCAAGGCTCCTAAGAGGGCGATCCCCCGCACTCCTCCTCCCTCAAAGATCGCATCGGCATAATAATAACCCTCTATGGGCTTGGGAAAACGTCTCCAAATCTCTGCTTTTTGTTCTTCTGTGAGTCGGAGTCCTGTCTCGTCTAGCAGTTGGGGATTAATTTTCGTATATGATGCCATGTTCACCCTCGGAGATCACGGTTGTAGATGGTGCTGTAGGAATTGTAGACTGCGATCGCTTACAGTCTATCCTTAAAACCTTAATTATCATAACTCCGTTCTGCCCGGTTGTTGCTTCATCATTGCTTCTAGTCATATGATTGACGCATAGAGGGCAGAGGATTCACAATAAAGACAGTATTTAACCAGGAGTTAAAGATGGCCGATTCCATTATTAAGTTGCTCGACGAATTACCGGCAGATAACTTAACGGTCAAGATGCTCAATTCTCTGGATTTTATAGTCCCTGGAGAGTGGGATAATCTGGTCGGTTGTGACCATACCATTGAAGTGGTGACCGGGGAAACTGACGGCGATCGCATTCGCGCCATCCGCAACCGGGCGATCGAGCTGTATAACAATAAAAGTAATGGCTATCAAAGCGCCATTTGGTTCTACCAAACCATCGATAATGCAGACCGGGCACTGGGAGCGGCTGCTCTAGCCAATAAAGTGGGCGAAAAAATTGGATTATTGGGATTTTTAAATAAGCTAACCCCCAAAGCCGATACCACCCAATCCGTGGATTTATGCTTAAAATTAGTCGTAGAATTAATTGCCTACAGCAAGTTAAACGGTCTAGATGTTCTCAAACCCAGAGAATTTGTCACGGAACTCACTGAACATTATCAAGGGTCTTCCCTCATGCGGATGGCTACCCTCGTCTCCGTCGATGGATTACTTCCTCTAGGCCCAGATTTCTTACAAAAAGTTCACGGTACTTTAGATACTCAAGGTAGAAGTGCCTTTCAAGGCAACCCCGCCTTTTCTGCCATTTCTGGGTTTATTCCTGGGGATGACAAATTTGGCTTTATTACCAATACGTTTAACGCCGTCGAAGGATGGATGAATAGTTTGGTGGGTTCTGTTGGCTTAACCCCCCAAGGTGTTTATGAACATATCGGCGGATTTATTGAATTTTCCGATGATAGTTTAGATTTTGTGGCGGCATTTATTGACCAAGCAACCGACTACTATCGCCATACCGGAATTCAAACCGTTGCTCGTAAATTATTCCTGGATGCAGCACAAGAGATTTGATGCAATTCTGCTCCCCTTCTCCTGCGGGAGAAGGCTTGCCCTGAGCGAAGCCGAAGGGGGCTGGGGGATGAGGGGCAGCGATTACATAACTCATTTAGGTTGGCTACATTACCCAACTTCACGGATTAACATTCCATGGAAATTTTATCGATTAGCCTAAAAAACTTTAAGTCCCACGCCGATCTATATCTAGAGTTTGAACCCGGAAGTAATGCCATTTGTGGCGAAAATGGTGCAGGAAAAACTTCTATTTTAGAAGCGATTGCTTGGGTGATGTTTAACTCTTGTGAGTATCAACGAGAAGACTTAATTCGCAAGGGAAGTAAAAGCGCCCAAGCCACAGTGCAATTTATTTCTAATCAAGATGGTAGAACTTATCAGGTCAAACGCTGCACTCGGCGCGGATATGAGCTTTACGATCCGCAGATTGACAGTAAACTCGACCCGACTAAAGTTAATGATGTGGTGTTATGGTTACAAGAACACTTAGGAATTCCTAAAGATGTGGATTTAGCCAAAGTGTTTTCAGATGCAATTGGGATTCCTCAAGGAACGTTTACTGTTGATTTCCTGAAAAAGCCAGGCGATCGCAAAGCTGTATTTGATCCGATTTTACGAGTTGAAGAATATAAAAAAGCTCAGGAAAAATCGAGAGAGTTAGAACGATTTGCAGAACAGGAAGTTACAACTTGTACTCAACATTTAGAACGCTTTGATGTACAATTAGAAGATTGGCAAGCGCTGCAAGATCGCCATGAAGAATTTAACGCAGGAATAGAGAAGGGGGAAGTAGAAAAAAAGGCGGTCGTTGAGAAACTCAATACCCTAGAGCAGCGCCAAGAGAAGTTTAAGCAACATCAGCAACAGGTGGAAGAATGCACTCGCGCTCTACAAGGGTTAGAGGCAGAGTATCAACGAGTGAATCAAGAGTGTTATCATCGAGAAAAAGCCTATCATCAAGCCCAAGAGAGTGCCCAAAAGTGTGATGATAATAAAGCCAGTTATCTCGCCTATGAACGAGCGGAAGGTGAGTTAAGGGAACTGGGAAAAAGTCGGCAAAGTCAACAGCAACTGTTGCGGGAGAAAGAGCAACAGGGGCAAAGTTGCCAACGGTTGCAGCATCAATTGACAAAATTGGAGATGCAACGGGAAAGTTGTCAGGTTGCAGAACGGAAGATTGAACAGTTAGCGCCTGGGGTAGAAGAGCAAAATAGCTTAGAAGAGAAACAGCAAATCTTGCACACTCAACTGCAAGCTGTGCAAGATTGGAGGCGGGAACAGGAACGCACGGAGCAACAGTTATATGAGTGTTTAGAGCGGTTAAATGAGGTAAAACAAGAGGCCGATCGCTTGCAAGCCTTAGAACCCTCTGTGGCGCAAATTCCCCAGCTAGAGGAGCAGTTACAAAAGTATCAAGGTCAACTCAGTAGGGTGGCAGCCGCCCAGCAGTTTGCCCAGGAGATTGATACGTTAATTGATTTGGGGGAACAGCAGCGATCCTATTATCAGCAACTCCAGCCCCTGTTACCCTCCCTAGAGCCACAGGTACAAACCCTGATTACTTCCGGGAAACGTTGCCAAGATCGGAGTTTAGAGCGCCTCGATCAGATGGCTTCTGACTTAAATCAACAGGTGAGCGAACAGGAATTAACGGCAACTTGTGAGGATTTAAGAGGGCAATTGGAACTGGCTTATCAATGTCGGGCGGAATTGAAAAATCTGCCCAGTCAGCGTAAACAAGAAGCCCAATTGAAGCAGGAGGGGCAGGAGTTGCGATCGCGCTTAATTGCCTTAGAGGAGAAAATTGAGGGGGAAGAGGCGCTCAGTGGGGAGTTAAAGGAAATTGGCGATCGCCTGCAACAGCTTGCTAACCCTAAAGGGCAACGTCAGCTTTTAGAGCAACAACTAGCCAGCGCCCCGAATATAGCCCAGGAATGGCAGCAGTTGACGGAGCAACACCAAGCGATTCAGCACTCTCTAGACGCTCTCAATGAGCAACTCAGCACTTTTGAAACGCTTGAAGCGCAAATAAGCAAGGTAGAGCAACTTAAACAGGAGCATTCTTCCGGTTATTTGCTCTACGTTCAATCTGAAAAAGAAGCTCAAACCTTGGAAGAACGACAACAGTCCCTTGAGAAAATTAGCGCTAAACGGGCACAATTAGAAACGGAAAAACAGCAAAAACAAGCCGAATTAGATCGCCTGAGTTCTACTTATAGTTTAGCAGAAATTCAACAGGTCGATCAAGACCTTCAGAACTTAAACAATCGCTTGGCACAATTGGAAGCAACGCTCTCATTCCAACGACAACAGTTAACGGAAATTTGTCAATCTTTAGTTAAAAAGGGAGAAATTGCTAAAAAACGAGAGCAAACTTTAGTGGAACTACAAAAAGCCCAACGTAACTGGCAATTTGTTAAAGATGCTCGTTTTTTCTTTAATCAAGCTTCTCCCCGAATTACGAAGTTTTATTTGGCGGAAATTTCCCAAGAGGCGGATACAATTTTTCGGGAATTGATGAACCGGCAAAATGTGGCCCTGGAATGGACAGAAGACTATGATATTGTGGTGCAAGAAGATGGCCACAAGCGCAATTTTAAGAGTTTATCCGGTGGGGAGCAAATGTGTGCGGCGTTGGCAGTGAGATTGGCAATTTTACGGACGTTATCAGATTTAGATATTGCCTTTTTTGATGAACCGACGACGAATATGGATCGCCCGCGTCGCCAACTGTTGGCGGAGGCAATTGGAAATTTAAAGTCGTTCCGGCAATTGTTTGTGATTAGCCATGATGATACGTTTGAGAATATGTCGAATTTAATCCATATTCAGCGATCTTGAAACGCCCCGGATTCCTGATTCTATTCTAATTTAATCAGATTTGGGATGAGATTGTTGGATAATGGGGCAAATAACAAGGTCTTCTAAGTTATCTACATCAGGAGGATCTTGAATTAAATCAAGTAATTCTTGTTTTAATTGCTTTAATTCGGCAATTCGATGGTCAATATCGGCAATTTTGAGATTGATATTGTGGCGTACTTGTTCGCAGGGGAGTTGACCGCGATCGTGAATGTGTAAAATTTGCTTAATTTCTTGCAGGCTGAAACCGAGTTGTTGCGATCGCCGGATAAAAGCTAACCGAGATAATACCTGGGGCGAAAATAGGCGAAATCCCCCTTGGGTGCGATCGACCGACTCAATTAATCCCAACTGTTCATAATAGCGAATCGTCTTAATGGGAACGCCGCTTTGGGCTTTCACTTGTCCGATCAATAAGCGTTCAGATTGGGATGACAACATAGGATTTACCTTAATTCCCTTGACTCTCCCCTTGACTAGAGAGTTTACCATAGCATGGAGATGCCGAACCTCAATGCCATGACTTTTCCTCTGCTTGCCCATGCTGGACATTCCCATAACCGCCCCCCTGTGGAACCTGAACCCAATGCGAAAGAAGAGATCCAACCCTCTCCTACTCCCGTAATGGTGCATCAAGAAATCGCCCCTGGGATACATACCCCTCCTGCCTATCCCATGCTCGATGTGGGAACATTCATGGTATTTGCTTTAGTGGCCACACCTATTGTATTAATTACAGCGAAAAACAAGATGAATGAATAGAATCTATATCCGTCGTTTGCACTTTTGGTTAGCACCGATTATGGTGTTTCCCATTCTGCTGACCTTAATCACTGGATCGCTGTTTCAAGTTGCAGTGGTTACTGGAAAAGCTAATGATTTTTTGTGGTTGCTCGAATTCCATCGCGGTCACTTTGGCAGGATTAACCTAGAACTGATTTATCCTTTTCTCAATGCCTTCGGATTACTTCTCTTAGCCAGTAGTGGTATCCTGATGTGGTTTCAATCTCGTCCCCGTAGAAGAGGATAAGCCAGAATGAGGAGCAGAGATCCCTTAGACTTGCGAAAACAGCCAATCATAGATTTTGTCGAGTTGCTCTAACGTAATCAATCCATACTGCCATAGGGTCATCGGCAACAGACTCGGATTACTATCATGGTGGCGCAACGCTAGGCGAATGGAGGTAGCTGGCAGTTCTAGATCCCGTTGCAAGAATTGAATCATCGGTTGGAGGGTGGTGGTGGGAGTAAACATGATGCTTAAGGAAATACAACTCATTTATCGATAATCCTATCTTCGCCAATGAACCAGCATTTGCCCGTGACAGGATCGACACTGATCCTGTGAGATTGGAGATGATGCACAGGTGATGTTAATAAACCCTAGGACGTGATAGAGATCATAATTGAGGCACTCAAAGTTCCAGATTTCCCGGATCGGTGAGATAGGCCCTAGCAAGATCCGATAACATAAGTCTTTAATCCGAGACTGAGGCACTGCTTTTGATCGAGAGTTCTTGGGAGTAAATAGATGATCACACAACGTATCCGCTTGGCTGTATTGGGATTGGCGATCGCCCTTATTCCCCTTGCTCGCGTCCTTATTCCTCAACAGGCATCCATTGCTCAGAGCTGGAATTGGCGATCGTCTTCCAGTGAGGTTTGTAACTTAAACAGCCGATTTATTTTTATCCAAAATACCCAAGATAACGATATAGCAAACATTAGCCGCCTCACCGGAATTCCCAACAATCAGATCAAAGTGTGCCATTTATTTCAAGAGTCAGGCAGCCAACTGGAAACGGTAGAAGGCGTACAAGCACTGACTTATAGGATGAGTATGGCTTCTATTGTGCCCAGATTGAGGAACCAAGGATATCAAGTCTTTTCCCATTTTGCCATTAATTCCAGTGGCGTGATTCCAAGCACTGGAAACTTCTCTGCCGCTCGGTTACCCAGCCGACGCTTTCCCCAACCCTCCCTAGAAAGACCGAATCCATGGGAAAATCGGACAGAAAATCCCACAGAGAATTCCCCCCAAAACAGCAATGCCGAGGATCATCGCGCTTGGGTTTCTCCCCCTCCTATCCAGGAACCTCGCCCAAACACCTGGCTCTATCCCCTACAAAATGCTCGTATTTCCTCCGGTTATGGATGGCGTACTACCCGCAGATGGGGTCGAGAACTCCATGCCGGGGTTGATTTTGTGGCCCCCATGGGAAGTCCAGTCAGGGCTGTAGCCGATGGCAAAGTCGCGTTTGCTAACGAATCTGCTGGAGAAGGAGGGTTAACCATCACGTTATTACATGCTGATGGTACGCGCACCCTTTATGGCCATCTGTCTAGAATTTTAGTGCGTGAAGGAATGCAAGTTCGCCAGGGAGATACGATTGGTTTAGTCGGCAGTACCGGACAATCAACAGGCCCTCACCTACATTTTGAAGTTTATCCCCCTGGAGTTTATGGACAACCGGTTGATCCTTGCAGTGCAGAATATTTGAATTGTAGTAATGTGGCTTCTAGGGGGAATGGGGAATAGTTCAGACAATCGGTTAAGATGCCTTTATTGATGATTTATTGATGATTGAATGGTCTGGGTGTGGATGAAACGCTTCTTAGTTCCCCGGTTTCTGTTAAGTATCTGTCTGGTTGGGTTGCTTACTGCTTGTAGTCTTCCTCAAGTGAGTGCCCAAGAGCGGTTGTTTTTGCCCTTGTCTTTGGAATGGGTAGGAGAAGTTAGCCTACCGAAAAGGGAGTTTGAGGGCACAACGGTGGGAGGATTATCGGCGATCGCCTACGATCGAGGTCGCAATCAACTGTATGCCCTTTCCGATGACCGCAGTTTTCACGGCCCAGCTCGCTTTTATACGTTTAATCTCTCCCTCGACCCCTTTCAAGTCGATTTAGAAGCAGTTACCCCCTTAAAAACCCCCGAAGGTACGCTTTATCCAGAAAATACCCTCGATCCAGAAGGACTGGCCATCACTCCCAACCAAAGCGTTTTAATTGCCAGTGAAGGTATTGCCGATCAAGAGATTCCCCCTGCGATCGCCGAATACGACCTTCAAACTGGACAATGGTTAAATCAGCTCCCCATTCCTCGGCGCTATATCCCCGATGCTCCAGAAGAGGAGCAAGAAAAAGGAGTACAAAATAACTTAGGATTTGAATCTTTAACCACGAACCCCATCGGCCCCGTGCCCACAACAGGCGAACCCCTACGGGTCTTTGTCGCCACAGAAGCGGCCTTAACCCAAGACCAAGATCCAGAAGCCAAAGAATTCCTCAATAGTCGAATTCGGTGGATGCATTATCTCCTCAGTGAAGGGCCCCCTCTGCTAGTTTCTGAACACCTGTATGAACTCGATCCCCCTGAATCTAAGATCCTATCCCAAGGTTTAACAGAGATTTTGGCCCTAGATGAACCGGGACATTTTCTCACCCTAGAGCGATCTTTTGGTTTATCGGGTTTTCAGGTCAAGCTCTTCCAAGCAGTAACTGGAGCAGCCACCGATATATCCAATATTCAATCTCTCAAAGGTAACCTGGGCGAATTAAAAGCCATTCGCAAACAATTCCTTTTCGATTTAGATCGGTTAGGGATTACCCTGGATAACTTGGAAGGGATGACATTTGGCCCCCATTTTCCCGACGGGAGTCAGAGTTTAATTTTGGTTAGTGATGATAATTTTAATTCCCATCAACAAACTCAATTTCTTTTATTTCGTCTGCTGAGTTGATAGTCTTGAAGATGAAGCGATGATTACCCATCATCCTAGGGTGGGCAGGAGGAGGGGTTGACAGTCCCCACAATTTGTCGGTAGTATTCCGATTCACTCATTAAATCTTGGGTACTTTCCACGCGATCGATAAAGAGTTTCCCCTCTAGATGATCCCATTCATGTTGGATAATGCGAGCCACAAAATCAGTAAAGATCCGGTGCTGACGTTGGCCAGTTGCATCAATATATTCAACTTCAATTTCTGTAAATCGGGGCACTAATCCTCGGATTCCGGGGACACTAAGACAGCCTTCCCATCCTTTGATTTGGGTATCAGAATGGCTGATAATCTGTGGATTAATCAGTGGGGTCGGTTCCATCACTGGAGCATGGGGATAGCGGAGATTAGGGCGAGAGGCAACAATGAGTAAACGGTAAGATTGTCCGACTTGGGGAGCGGCAATGCCGACTCCGTTACTGGTTTCTGTGGTCGTAATTAATTGATTAATAAGTTGTTGAATCTGCGGATCTTCTGGGTTGGCAATGGGTTGGGCAAGGGTTCGCAGAAGGGGATGACCGAGTTGGTAAATGTTTAAATGTTCTGTCATCTAAAATGGGTTATCTAAAACGGTGAGCAAGGTTTGAATCTCTGCATTGGGGTGAAGAAAAGAGAAGAGGTGTTTATAACGCAAAATTCCCCGGTTATCGAGGACAAATTGGGCAGGTAGGGGTGCGCCCAAGGCTTGACCGACGGCATAGGCGCGGAACGTGATACAGTCGGGATCGCAGAGCAGGGGCATTTTCAAGCCTAAATCTTGAACCACGATTTCGCTCTGTTGTGCATCGGTACTGGTGATTAATAGCACTTCTGCGCCCCGCTCTGTAAACGCTTCATACTGTTCATTCAGTTTTTTAATATGGGGAAAGCAGAGGGGGCAGTATTGTTTCTCCGTGAAAATGCGGGTAAAAGCGATAATCACCGGTTTTTGATCGCGATACTCGGACAGGCGCACCGTTCCCCCCTGGGTGATATTGGGCAATTGAAAATCAGGGGGTTTTACTCCCACGTCCCAAGGACTGGTTGCAGGAATAGGGAAGAAATTCTTGGCAAAGCGTTGATTGAGTAAACCGCGAAAGTCTGTGGAAGTAACCATGGGGGCTAATAGGTGAGAGTTCTCAAGGTGGCAATTATAGTCGGTAATACTATTTTATCCCATCGTTTGCACCAATAATTTTGGGAATACCAAAAGAATCCTCTTTTTCGGGTCATGGCTGATAAGCTATAGATCAAAGACTGAGCAAATTTTAAGTCAAAATTCCGCTATCTAAACCCCATGACTCTAACCCCCTTACCTCCTATCTGTGGCTCTGAAGCAGAAATCACGGCCCTTGTCCAAGAACAAACGCCCGTCTATCGCTCTGCATCCACCTGGAAGATCGACCAGATTAACGCCGCCTTTGCTTGTGCCTTGCATATGCATCAACCCACCATTCCTGCGGGTAAAAATGGGGCATTAATTAGCAATTTACACTATATGTTTGACCATCCCCAAGAAGGCGATAATCACAATGCTGCTCCCTTTGCTTGGTGTTATCAACGCATGGGAGAATTTATCCCCAATTTGGTTAACCAAGGCTGCGATCCGCGCATCATGTTGGATTATTCGGGGAACCTCCTTTGGGGATTAGAACAAATGGGGCGCGAGGATATTCTAGGGTCGCTGAAAATTTTGACCCAATCCCCTTATTCTGATTGTGTGGAATGGTTGGGAACGATGTGGAGTCATGCGGTTGTTCCCTCTACACCTATTCCTGATATTAAATTGCATATTGTGGCGTGGCAACATCAATTTAGGGCAATTTTTGGTACAGAGGCGCTCAAGCGAGTTAAGGGGTTTTCACCGCCGGAAATGCATCTGCCTAACCATCCGGATACCCTGTATGAATATATTAAAGCCTTGAAAGAATGTGGGTATCGTTGGTTGTTGGTACAGGAAAGTTCAGTTGAACACTTAGACGGTAGTCCCTTAACCCAGGATGATAAATATGTACCCAATAGTTTGATTGCCCGCAATTCCCAAGGACAAGAAATCCGGATTACGGCTTTGATTAAAACCCAAGGTTCAGATACAAAATTGGTCGCGCAAATGCAACCCTATCATGAAGCCAAAACGCGCTCTAGACAAATGTTGGGTAAAGTTGATGTTCCGAGTTGTGTCACCCAAATTGCTGATGGTGAAAATGGAGGCGTAATGATGAATGAATATCCTCGTGATTTTATTCCGGTTTGGGAGGAGATTAAAGGTAATGGCCGAGATAAGGATGGAGTTGTTGGTTTAAATGGGACGGAATATTTAGAGTTGTTGGATAATGCTGGAGTAAACTCCGATGATTATCCCCAGTGTCAGGCGGTTCAGCAGCATAAGATTTGGCAAATGGTGGGAGATGAGGTGACTCCAGAGAAGGTGCAAACGGTATTAAGTGAATTAAAGAAAACTGATCCCCAGTTCGATCTCGATGGAGCATCTTGGACGAATGATATTAGTTGGGTGCAAGGTTATGAAAATGTCTTAGAACCGATGCATCATTTAAGTGCGTTGTTTCATCAAAAATATGATGATGTTGTCGCACAAGATCTAACTGTGACTCAACAGGAAGAGTATCAAGAGGCGCTGCTTTATGTTTTGCTGCTGGAAACCAGTTGTTTTCGCTATTGGGGACAGGGGACTTGGACTGATTATGCGCGAGGATTGTATGAGCGGGGGATGGAGCGGTTGAACTCTTAAAGTCTACGGCTTATGGGTAATGGGGATTGGTGAAAAGTTATAGCGGTGTGGTAAACTCTGGGGAATACTGGCTTCTGCTTTCAGGCAGAGATTAAGATAAAGTCTGGAAAAACAACCTTTGCTGCCGATCGGGAAAACTGTTAATTTTTAATGACTTATGGCTTCTCCTACATTAATTGAACTGGCCCAAAAGACGCGACAAGGAGCGCGTCAGTTAGCTGGCTTAACTACAGAAGAGAAAAATCAGGCGATTGAGGCGATCGCCCAATCCTTGGAACAGGCTACACCGGAAATTGTAGCCGCAAACCAAGCCGACTGTGAAGCTGCAACTGCCGCAGGGATTGCAAAACCGCTTTATCATCGCCTGAAATTGGATGAAACGAAGCTAAAAGGCAATATTGCTGGGGTGCGGGATGTGCAAAAGTTACCCGATCCGGTGGGTACGGTACAAATCCATCGGGAGCTAGATGAAGGTTTGATTCTGAAACGGATTAGTTGTCCGTTAGGGGTTTTGGGTGTGATTTTTGAGGCGCGTCCGGAAGCGGCGATCCAGATTTCTACTCTGGCGATTAAGTCGGGAAATGGGGTAATTCTCAAGGGTGGAAAGGAGGCGCTACGGTCTTGTGAGGCGATTGTAAAGGCGATTCGGCAAGGGTTGTCAAAAACGGCGGTGAGTCCGGATGTGGTGCAACTTTTGACCAGCCGTGAGGAGACGGTGGCGCTGTTGAAGTTAGATCAATATGTGGATCTGATTATTCCTAGGGGTTCTAATTCGTTTGTGCGTTTTGTGCAGGAGAATACGAATATTCCGGTGTTGGGTCATGCTGATGGTGTTTGTCACCTGTATCTGGATGAATCTGCGGATAGAGAAAAGGCGATCGCCATCACGGTCGATGCAAAAACTCAATATCCGGCTGCCTGTAACGCCATCGAAACCCTATTAGTTCATCGCTCCTGCGCTCCCCAGATTCTTCCCCCCGTCGCCCAAGCGCTACAGGAAAAAGGGGTGAAATTACTGGGAGATGAGTCCACTGTTGAATTGTTAGGTATTCCCGCAGCTACAGAAGCAGATTGGTCTACAGAATATAGCGATCTGATTTTAGCGATAAAACAGGTGGACTCTCTAGAGGAAGCGGTGAATCATATTAACACTTATGGATCGAAGCATACGGATGCGATCGCCACTGAAAACCCAGAAGCGGCGCAATTCTTCCTGAATCAAGTCGATGCTGCGGGTGTTTACCATAACTGTTCCACCCGCTTTGCCGACGGATTCCGCTACGGATTTGGTGCAGAAGTCGGCATCAGTACCCAACAAATGCCCCCACGGGGCCCGGTAGGATTAGAAGGGTTAATCACCTATAAATATCAGGTCACCGGTAACGGTCATATTTCTGCCACCTACTCCGGAGCCAATGCCAAACCCTTTACCCACAAGGATCTAGGGTAGGGAGATAGGGAGGATGGGGAAGATGGGGAAGATCAACTCTTGCCTTTTGCCTTTTGCCTTTTGCCTTTTGCCTATTCCCTATTCCCCATTCCCCATTCCCCATTCCCCATTCCCCATTCCCCATTCCCCATTCCCCTCCCATGACGCAATCGATTCAACCGCCTGAAGAAACTGTAATCCCTGACTCCTTGGGGTCGAAATCTAAATTTTCCTTTTCCTGGCAAATTGGGTTTACCCTGGTTATGTTTGGGTTTATGTATCTGCCCATTGCCGTCTTAGCCTTTTATAGTTTTAACCAATCTGCCTATAGTGCCAATTGGAAAGGGTTTACCTTGGATTGGTATGTGAAGCTGTTCTCGGATGGGAGAATTCTTTCCTCTTTGCAAAATAGCTTAATTGTAGCCTTTTGTGCGGTAGGCATTTCGGCGGTTTTGGGGACTCTGATGGCGGTGGGGTTAGCGAAATATCAGTTTCGGGGGAAATCCCTGTATCTGGGAGTCTCCTATTTACCTCTGATTATCCCTGATATTGCGATCGCCGTTGCCACCCTTGTATTCCTTGCCGTCTTTGCCATTCCCCTCAATCTTTGGACAATTGTCGCCGCCCATATTGTCTTTTGCCTCGCCTATATTGCCCTCGTCGTCTCCACCCGACTGGCAGATTTAGACCCGCATCTAGAAGAAGCCGCTCTAGACTTAGGAGCAACGCCATTTAATGCCTTTATTCAAGTCCTCTTACCCCAATTAATTCCTGGTATCGTCTCCGGTTGCCTCCTCGCATTTGTCCTCAGTATGGATGATTTCCTGATTGCCAGTTTCACGGCTGGCAGTGGCTTCAACACCCTGCCCATGGAAATCTTCAGCCGCATCAGAACCGGCGTAAAACCCGATATTAACGCCCTGAGTGTGATCCTGATTATCATGTCCGGATTAGTGGCATTTCTGGGTGAATTTTGGCGCTATAAGAGCGAGAAATAAATGGGATTTAGGGGTGTTCTGACAGAAGCGGATCAGAGCAACCATGTCCAGCCAGAGTATCGAGCGCTTTTGGTTACCGAAGAATTGGGTTTAAAGCCCCGTCCTTTAAGGACGGCTTTGTGTTAAGATGTAAGAGGTTTGAATTCCCTGAGTGGGCGGTAGTAAAATAGCTTAGGCTTGAACCCTTGAACTCAAAAGTCAGCACAAGAGACAAAAAAGTAGGGTAGCGAAAACCTCGTAAAACATAGCGCAGTAAGTCTTCAAAAAGACTGAATGAAAACCCATAAGAGTTTTTGTCACAAGACAGGTAGGGTAGGGCAGACCCGAACCTCTCCTAAAATGGAGAAACGCTTGGAGAGTGAACCACTAAAGGACATCTAGATAACAAGTGATATTCTAGCAAGTTCGGTTCAGATATAATCGTGTAAGACCTAAGTAGAGGTGACTTGAAAGGGCTGTGATTAGCTCAAGAATCCCCGTACCTTTAGGTCGGGGAGTGTCAAAATAGCCATAACTGTTTCGTTTTCTCCCTGTTGAAGGGTTCCGGCTGACTATGGTGACTAAACAGGAGTGTAGCCCACTCCAACTTCTCAGAGAGCATCTCCAAAAAACACTCAATAGCAAACTCCCCTATGGTGGGCAAGCGTTTCGGGTTCAATGTTTACTACAAAAAGGCAGTTTAATGGTTTTAGCCCAACATAGGGCTAAAATTCAACCCGATGTTGAACAGATCGTTGTCCAACTGCAAGAGGATATACAGAACTATCGGCCCTGGCTCAGTCACCAGGGACGGATTTTTGTGCGGGTTGCTGGGGAAAAACGGCCTTACTTTTCGCGATCGTTTAAGCTTGAGGAGCAAAGTGCGGCTCAATCCTTGCCAGAAGGGACACCTACTCGTTCCCAGTCTCTTCCCCCAACTCAAGAGTCCTCCCGTTTATCGATGTGGGTTTGGGGAATTGGGGGACTGTTAGGGCTGATGGTGGCTGGAGGGATCATGTATATGATGACTCGTCCTTGTGCGATCGCCACTTGTGTTCCCCTCGAAACCGCCCAACGTCTGCGCCAAGTCGCCGTGCAAACTTCAGAAACTACGGATGATCCCCAAAGATTAATACAAGCACAGCAACAGTTAGAACAGGCGATCGGCCAAGCCCAACGTATTCCCGTTTGGTCTCCCTATTTTCAACAGGCTCAAGACTTTCTGCGCGTCAATGAACAGCGCTTTGATAACCTCAATCATATCGTCACCGCCTTTTCCCAAGCCACCGAAGCAGCTCAACTGAGCCTTAACCCCCCCCACCCTCTAGAGACTTGGCAAACGGTCGAGAACCTTTGGCAGGGAGCTATTCACAATTTAGAAGAAGCGTTGAGTGCCCAGGCCCTTTATCCCTTAGTCAACATTAAGCTCAAAGAATATCAACAAAATTTAGAAGCGATCCAAAACCGTATCCAAGTCGAACAGCAAGCGAACCAAAACTTAGAACGGGCGAAACAAGCCGCCGATCTGGCCAAAACTCGTCAAGGAATTGCCCAATCCTTAGAAAATTGGCAACAAGCCTATGCCAGTTGGGAAACGGCCATTAATGGCTTAAGAAATATTCCCCAAGGAACTCAAGCCCAGGTCGAAGCAAGTCAACTGTTGGATGTCTATAAAACTCAGTTTCAAGCCAGCCGAGAACGACTCTTAAAAGAAGAAATTGCCAGCGAAACCTATAATCAAGCGTTAACCTTAGCCGATAAAGCAAAGGACTTTGAACAAAACCAAGAACTCGCCCTAGCTGTGGGTCATTGGAGTCAAGCCTTAAAGTATTTACAACAAGTGCCCAGGGATAGTTTTTATTATAGTAAAGCATCTCCTCTGGTGAGTGCTTATCAAGGGTCGTTACAAGTAGCCGAGAACAAGCTTCAGCAAGCCAATCGTTTGGAACAAGCTCGAAATGATTTGAATCAAACTTGTGCCGGGTTACCGAAAATTTGTGAATATACGGTGAGTGAAAATTTATTGAAAGTTACCCTAACTGCGGATTATGTGACTACGGTTCGCCAAACCCTGATTCAGGCGAGAGGAAGTGGAGATTTAACCACGTTTACTTCTGTGGATGAGCATGTGGAAAGTGTGCAAAATGCTTTGGAAAGTATTAGTCAAACGGCGGGTATTGCTTTGGAGTTATACGATCCGGAAGGGAAACTGATGGGGACTCATGTTCCCAATTAATTTAATTTTTGATTAAATCATGGATTTTGCTTTATTTCAACAAACGCTGGATCGGCTGCGATCGCTCACTTGCCTGGATCTACAATCCCAATGGTTATGTTGTGCTGAGGATTTACCGGTGGAACGGGGGATTAATCCCGATGTTTGGTCGTCCTGGAGTCCAGTGCAAATCAATGCAAAAGGGCATGTGGCTTGGGAAAAGGGGCAGGTTTTCTGGTTCGGCCAACGATTTACAGTTCCTCCACGGTTGCAAGGGTATCCCCTAGAGGGATTATGCCTGAGATGGAGCCTAATGTGGTGGGCGGAAGTGGCGCAGGTCTTTGTGAATGGGAATTGTGTCCAGGAGGGGGATCTGTTTGATTGCGCCACTCGGATTTTATTGAGTCCGGAAGTGACCCCTGGAATAGAGTTTAATTTGGCTGTGCGCTTAGTTAGTCCGGGTCACGATCCGGGGGCTATGGTGCGGAGTTTAGCCCTGGTTGAGGGGCAAATAGGTCACGATCCAGGGTTTATTGCCGATGAGCTGGAATGCTTGCGCTTATGTGGCGCGAATGACCCGGTTTTTTTGCAGGGGTTGATGGGGGCAATTGCCCAGTTCGACGGGTCTCAGGTGAGCGATCGCCTGGAATTCAATCGCCAGTTAGAAATTTTAGGCGATCGGCTGTTGTCTCTCAATCTTCCCCCAACTCCGCAGATTTTCCTCCTGAGCCATGCTCATCTCGATTTAGCCTGGTTATGGCCGGTCTCTGAAACCTGGGAAGCAGCCGAGCGCACGTTTACCTCCGTGTTGCAATTGCAAGAAGAATTTCCCCAACTTACGTTTGGCCATTCTACCCCGGCTTTATATGCTTGGCTCGAAGAACATCAGCCCCATTTATTTGCAGCCATTCAAAATCGGGTACGGGAGGGGAGATGGGAAATTATTGCTGGATTGTGGGTAGAACCGGAATTTAATTTAGTCAGTGGCGAATCAATTATTCGTCAAGTGTTGTATGGACAACGTTATGTTCGCGATCGCTTGGGAGTTTTGAACCGGGTGGCTTGGTTGCCCGATAGTTTTGGATTTTGTTGGCAATTGCCCCAAATTTTTAAGTTAGGAAAAATCGATTATTTTGTGACTCAAAAGCTGCGTTGGAATGATACGACTGAGTTTCCCCATGAGGTGTTTTGGTGGCAAGGTTTGGATGGAACTCAGATATTAAGCCTGATGTCTGCCCCCATTGGCGAAGGGATTGATTTGGTGAAGTTAACCGGTTATGCCATGGAAGCCAAAGAGAGGACGGGAAAGGCGCAAGTGCTGGGTTTACCAGGGGTTGGGGATCATGGAGGGGGGCCGAGTCGGGATATGTTGGAGGTTGGGGAGCGATCGCAGCACTCTCGTTTTTTTCCCCGTCTTCAGTTTACGACCGCTCATGCCTATTTAGATCGTTTAGCTCAGGAGAAAAATTATCCCGTTTGGGACGATGAACTCTATTTGCAGTTTCATCGAGGCTGTTATACTACCCACGCCGATCAAAAATATTATAATCGCCGATGTGAGCGGTTGTTATATCAGGCAGAACTCTGGTCAAGTTGTGCGAGTTTGTTAGCTGGCTATGAGTATCCGCAAGCTCAGTTAGAGCAGGCATGGAAAGCGGTTTTATTTAATCAATTTCATGATATTTTACCGGGTTCTTCCATTCCGGAAGTGTTTCGAGACGCTAATCAGAGCTGGAGGAAAGTTATTGAGACAACAGAAAAGATCGTGCAGCAGGCTTGGCAGGCGATCGCCAGTCAAATTGTTCTCCCGGAACCCCCCCAGTTTCCAGCGCAACCGATGCTAATTTTTAATTCTCTCAATTGGTCGCGTTCTGAGGTGGTTTCTGTTGCTCTTCCGGATGGATTTTTGTCCGCTCAAGTTTGGGATGCAGACGGGAGAGAGTTAACCAGTCAAGTTGAGGGAAATTCTATCTATTTTTGGGTTTCTGATGTTCCTTCAGTAGGCTATCAACTGGTTTGGTTAGTCCCCAGTTCTGAGCCAGTGGACTCGGTTGAGTTTCCTCCCCAGTTCATCCTGGAGAATGATGGGCTGAGAGTTGAAATCGATCCCCAAACGGGGGATATCCTAGAGTTGCGCGATCGCCCCAACCATCGCTCTGTTCTTAGGGGATTGGGCAATCAACTGCAAGGATTTGGCGATCGCGGGCAATATTGGGATGCTTGGAATATCGATCCAGAATATGAAAAGCATTGTTTACCACCAACAGAGTTAGAGTCTATTACCTGGATTGCCTATGGCGAACTGTTAAAAACAATTCAAGTCGTTCGCCGGTTGCGAGACTCGATATTGACTCAAAACTACACCCTATTAGCCCATCAAAATCAACTCAGAATCACCAGTCACGTGGATTGGCAAGACCGTCATACCCTATTAAAAGTGAGTTTTCCATTCCAGTTACACGCTGATTTTATTACCTATGAAATTCCCTGTGGTGCAATTCGCCGCTCTACCCGTTTCCAGACTCAGGAAGAACAGGCTAAATGGGAAGTCCCAGCACTCAATTGGGCTGATTTAACGGATGAGAAGCAAGAGTATGGGGTGAGTCTGTTAACCGATTATAAATCTGGGTACGATCCTCACCCCAATCAATTGCGATTAAGTTTATTGCGTGGCTCAACTTGGCCCGATCCAGAGGCAGATTTCGGAGACCATGAATTTCAGTATGCTCTCTATCCCCATGCCGGAAGTTGGGAAGCAGCAGGAACGGTCAAACGGGGATATGAATTGAACAGTCCTTTGTCCGTTTATCCCGGCCCTGTATCTAAAGGATCTCAGACAGGAGATTTGGGGGTGAAATCGAGTTTTTTAGAGTTCTCGGCTGAAGGGTTCATTTTGACGGCTTTTAAGAGGGCGGAGGACAACCCGCACAATTGGATTATCCGAGGTTATGAGTGCCAAGGAAAAAGGGAGATCCTGACTAGGAAGAATAACTTAGGTCTCGATGAGGGAAACTGGGTGAATTTATTAGAAGAAGAGGAGCTAAAGCCGCCTTTAGAGATTAACCCTTGGGAAATTCTGACCCTGAAGTTATGGAACCCTGCCCCAGAGGAAGGCGATCGCCCATCGGAAGCATCAGAAAAATTAATATGATTCAGAATTGTTACCCTATGCTAAACTAAGGGGTGAAGACTAAAATCGGTAGATGACTTGGTTCACTTTAATTGGCTTGAAGGGTAAGAGTGTCTCCGAATCCAAACTTCGATACGCTATTGATTCTAGAGTGAGTTCATGACTGTATATATTGGTAACCTTTCTTTTCAGGCCGAAGAAGATGATCTTAAGGAGATCTTTCAAGACTATGGCACAGTGACCAAGGTTTTTCTGCCAACTGACCGGGACACAGGGAAGAAGCGGGGTTTTGCCTTTGTAGATATGAGTTCGGAAGACGAAGAGCAACAGGCCATAGAAACCCTGGATGGAGCAGAATGGATGGGGAGAGTGATTAAAGTCAATAAGGCTAAACCCCGTGAACCCCGTCGTGATAACCGCAGTCGAGGAGCTTCTCGCTAAGTCCCTCACCTGATGTGGGGGATGTTTACCTTGATTCAGGAAGAACAGAGAAGGGAAAGGCGATCGCCGAAAACAGGTGAGTCTTGGATCGGGAAGGTCGCCAATCCAATTTTGGCCAAAAGCAGGAGCCAAAAAGAATCTAAAGAGATCGGCAATATCAGCCCTAGTCTGTGCTAAACTGTCTACTGAAGGCTAAAATCGGTAGATCACTGTGTTTGTGTTAATGCTTGGCGTATCTCCGAATAAAAACTTCTGCACCTAATTGATTCCGGAGGTATCGCGTGTCCGTTTATATTGGAAATTTATCCTACAACTTAGAAGAAGATGATGTGAGGGAAGTCTTTGCTGAATATGGCAGTGTAACGCGGGTGAGTTTACCCATCGATCGTGAAACTGGACGTAAGCGTGGCTTTGGCTTTGTGGAAATGCAAACTGAGGCTGAAGAAGAGAAAGCCATTGATGAACTCGATGGAGCTGAATGGATGGAGCGGGTTTTGAAAGTGAATAAAGCCAAACCCCGTGAAAACCGGTCAAACAACCGGGGATTTTCTCGCTCACGCAACTAAGACGCAACATCAAAAATAAAGGATTCAGACAGAACAACATTGGACTTCGCAACTGAATCCTTTGTGACTCAAACCCTATGATACTCAGTCAATTCATAGGGTTACCTGCAATTGATTCTAGAGGTAATTCATGACTATTTATATCGGTAATTTATCCTATGATGCCACAGAAGAAGATCTGAGAACGGTGTTTACCGACTACGGTTCCGTCAAGCGTGTTACTTTACCAACTGACCGGGAAACGGGACGCATTAGGGGATTTGGCTTTGTAGACATGGAAGATGAATCGGATGAACAAAGTGCCATTTCTACCCTGGATGGGGCAGAATGGATGGGTCGCCAGATTAAAGTCAATAAAGCAAAACCCCGTGAAGATAGACGGGAAAAATTTTCTCGCTCGCGGAACTACTAAAAGACCGGTAGGAGTTGACATCTTCCCTGAGATTAAATTTTAATCTGAAATTGAAGCGCAGATTAGCCTAAAGCCAATCCGAACAGGGCTTAGGATATAGAGAAAAACGTTCAGGCACAGAAAGCACGGAGACTAAATCTTAGTGTTATTTGTGTCTTTTTTAAGGCCTTTTCTTAAGGATTTGATATACAGCGCTTCGCGCTGTTATGGTGTACAGTCTTAAAGGCTCAAAGCCATGTACCACAACCCTATTCCCTATTCCCTTCCCCCCTTGGGGGGACACAGGGGGGGGTTCCCTATTCCCTAGCGCGTTCATGTCCGCGAAGCGGAAAGCGCTATAAGGTTTCTGGAGTGCCAATTTCCTATGAAATTAGAACTGGATACTTACGCAGATCTCAACTCTCCTATACATCGTTGGGAACCTCGATGTAAGTTAATTGGATTAATGGGCTTAATTTTTTCTTTCTCAGGGATTCAATCTTTAGTCTTGTTACCAGTAATGTTGGCAATTACCTGGATTTTATACATGATATCTCAGTTACCCTGGTCTTTTTTGCGCCAACGTTTGCGCTATCCGGGCTGGTTTTTGTTAGGAATTGTCATTTTTTTACCCTTTATCGCTGGGGAGACAGTGCTGTGGGAATGGGGCCTGGTTTCATTGCGTTTGGAGGGATGTTTGGCCGTTGTTTTAATTAGTGTGCGTTTTGTTTGTATTTTGGTGGTGGCGCTGATTTTGTTTGGTACAGCGCCATTTTTGACGATGATTAAGGCGATGGGGCAATTGGGTTTGCCGTTGGTTTTGGGGGATATGATGCTTCTGAGCTATCGTTACTTAACGGAGTTTGGCGATCGCCTGAAAACCTTGAAAATGGCTTCTCGGTTGCGGGGGTTTGATGGGAAGCACTTGAGTTGGCGACAGATTCAAACCTTAGCCGCTTTAATGGGAACCCTGTTGGTGAGAACCTATGAACAGTCTGAGAGAGTCTATCAAGCCATGCGTTTGCGTGGCTATGGCCACAGTCGTGGCATGTTAACATATAGCTTATCGATGAATCCCCTAGATCGCATAGCGACGATCGGAGTGCTGGGAATTGCTCTAGGGTTGGCGATCGCCCAAATCATGCTTAACTTGCAATCCTAGCTCTTCCTGATTACTGAGTTGGAAGATCCCATGTTACTCAACTATGGCCAAGAAATCCCCCCCTACGAACAAGATATTACTCGTATTGGCTCCATTCAAAGCTATGGGGCTTTAATTGCTCTAGAAGAACAGACTTTCAGGGTGATTTACGTCAGTGAGAACATTGGCGATCTGTTCGGACTGACTCCGAACGACTTACTTGGTCAGAACGTAGACCGGTTGATTGCTGAAGAACACTTAAAAGAGGCGATCGCTCAATTACCCCCCTCTCCCAGTCTACCCGTCTATGCCCAACTTCCCATCCAACACCACAATGTTCAATCTCGCCCTGTCTTCATTCATCGCAACCTAGATCATCAAATTATTCTAGAATTTGAGAAAACTCCATCCGTAAAATCTTTCGACCTTTTCTCTACATTAGATATCACGCAAGAAGTCAGTCAAAAACTCAAAATTGACTCCAACTTGCAGCGATGTTGTGAAACTTTAGCAGCAGAAATCAAAAAAATAACCCAGTTCGATCGGGTAATGATTTATCAATACGATCGAGACTTTAACGGTCAAGTAATTGCCGAAGCCAAAAACGCCGATCTAGACCCCTTCCTCGGTTTACATTTTCCCCGACAAGATACCCAGCCGACCTTAGCAATACTAGAAAAAATTTGGGTCAGGTTAATTCCTGATGTAGCAGCAGACAGGATTCCTATACTTCCCGATACCTCCTCCGTAGGCGATCGAAATTTGAATTTAAGCTATGCGACCTTAAGAGGGGTTTCCAGTTGTCATCAGGAATATCTAAAAAATATGGATGTTGACGCTACCCTGGTTTTTTCCTTAAAAAAAGACAATCAGTTATGGGGATTAGTCGCTTGCCATCATTATAGCCCCAAGCATCTTCCCCATGAGATCAGAAAAGTTGGTGAATTTATTTGTCAATTGTTCTCCTTAGAACTCAAAACTAAAACCGAGCATCAAATCTATGAATATCGAGTCGAATCAACCAGCATTCAATCTCAAATTCTCGCGTTCATGGGTCAAGATCATACATTAATTGATGGTCTAGTCAAACATCAGCCCAATGTATTAGATTTAGTCAACGCCCAAGGAGCAGCAGTTTTCTGGAATGGCTCGTATACAACCCTAGGAGTAACGCCAGAACCAAAACAAATTAAACAGTTAATTCAATGGCTCAGTCTTGATCGGGAAAATCCTCTGTTTTATACTCAAAATTTATCACAGGACTATCCTGAAGCAGAAGCATTTCACCTCATAGCAGTGGGTTTGTTAGCTCTGCATATCCCCCAAAACAACTATCTACTCTGGTTTCGCCCAGAAGTGCTACAGACAGTTCATTGGGGAGGAAATCCCTACGAGACCTATCTAGAAACTAGAGATGAACACAACAACTTAAAGTTATCACCTCGAAATTCATTTGAAGCCTGGAAAGAAATCATTCGAGGAAAATCTTTGCCGTGGGAACCCCATGAAATCGAAGCAGCGAAAGAGCTACGCAAATCATTGATTCATATTATTTTAAATCAAGTGGATGAATTATCTAAATTGACGAAAGAGCTAGAGCGCTCTAATGCAGATCTGGAAAAATTTGCTTATATTGCTTCCCATGATTTGCAGGAACCTTTGAACCTGATTGGCAGTTATGTAGAATTGCTGGAAATGCGTTATGAAGATCAATTCGATCGAGATGGCAAAGACTTCCTTGGGTTTGTGGTGGAAGGGGTCAATCATATGCAAGGATTGATTGATGATTTGTTAGCCTATTCTAGGGTAGGCAGAAAAGGGCAAGAACCGATCGCAGTCAATGCAGAAGAGAGTCTGAAGCGAAGTTTAAATCATTTACAAATCCGCATTGCCGAAGTGGGGGCTAAAATCACCTATGATTCTCTTCCTGAGATTGTGGCCGATCCAACTCAATTAACGCAACTGTTTCAAAATTTAATGAGTAATGCGCTCAAGTTTCACCAGGAGGGGATTCCCCAGATTCATATTGGAGTTCGAGAAAAAAAAGAAGAATGGTTATTTTGGGTGCAGGATAATGGAATTGGTATCGATCTGGAAATGACCGATCGCATTTTTACCATTTTCCAGCGTCTCCATACCCGTGAAGAATACCCAGGTACGGGAATTGGACTAGCAATATGTAAAAAAATAGTTGAATTCCACGGAGGAGAACTATGGGTAGAATCGGAACTCGGTGTAGGGTCAACCTTTTACTTCACTCTCCCTAAACAGACTGTATAAATGCTGAATCGGTCAATTGGCAAGAGTTAGGACTTGACATAATAAATCTCTATGGTTATGATTACTTAAAACGAATTAACAGTTTTTAATCAAAGAATAAACTGTAACTTAAATGACTAATTTAGATCGCACTTATCGGATTTTAATGGTTGAAGATAATTCGGCCCATGTCCGTTTAATTCAAGAAGGGTTTAAGAATATGACCGAGCCGTATCAGATTGAGGCCGTGGGTAATGGGGTGGATGCGATCGCGTATTTGCGCTCTGAACCTCCGTTTACGGAAAGGGTTCTCCCCGAATTGGTGCTGCTCGATTTAAATTTACCCCGAAAAAATGGTCGGGAAGTGTTAGCAGAAATTAAAGCCGATCCAAAACTTAAACATATCCCGGTCTTAATTTTAAGCACGTCTCAACGGCCAGAAGATATCCAAGAAACTTACAAATTACATGCTAATTGTTATCTTCATAAACCGACTAATCTGAAGCAACTTTTTAATCTGGTTCAACAAATTGAAACATTTTGGTTTCGCACAGTTTGCCTTCCCGTTGCTTGATCCCCTAGGGTTTTGACGTGAAGGTTAAGTTTTGTAAAGAGGGGATAAATTTAATTTCATGGTTGATAAAAAGTGTTCTAAAATGTGGAGGTAAGCCCAAAAGTAGTCTAGGCTACTATTTTTTTTAAACAAGGGTGATGCACTGTGGAAGATCCCTTAATTCAAATTCTGTTAATTGAAGACAATCGCGCTGAAGCTCGTCTGCTACAGGAGCGTTTGAAACAAGCATCCTCAATGGAGGTTGAGGTGACCCATGTGAGTCGGTTGTCAGAGGCACTCAAGGAACTAGAAGAGCAAGGATTTAAGGTGGTCTTACTGGATCTGAGTTTACCGGATGCTCAAGGACTAGAGTCGTTGAGTCCTCTAATGGAGAAAGCGCCAGATGTGCCGATTATTGTACTGACCAATAATACAGATAGTGCCTTGGCGGTCGATGCGGTGCGTCAAGGGGCGCAGGATTATTTGATTAAACGCCAGTTAAATACGGAGTTGCTGACGAGATCTCTGTATTATGCCATTGAACGCAAGCAAGCTTCTGATGCCCTGCGGAAAGCGAATGAAACCCTAGAGCAGCGAGTGATTCAGCGCACTAGCGACTTGGTGCAAACCAATGTGCGTCTGCAACAAGAAATTAGCGATCGCCGGAACCTAGAACAAGCGCTTCAGCAAGAAAAGGAGCTGGCTCAAATTACGCTCAACTCCATTGGGGATGCGGTTATTGTCACCAATATCCATCACCAAATTCAATCTCTTAACCCAGTTGCTGAAAAACTGATTGGTTTAACCAGTCGGGTCACTCAAGGCAAATCACTCAGTGAAATTTTCTCCACCAACGATGTTAACCAAAAACCGATTCAAATCCTGATCCATCAAAGCCTAACGACGGGCAGGATCATTAAAGTCTCTAACTACACCCTGTATTCTAAGAGCGATCGCCAACCCTATATCATCGAACTCTCCATTGCTCCCATCCGCTTAAAGGGCGATCGCATTGTTGGAACCGTCATTGTTTGCCGAGATGTCACCTCAGCCCGTAAGCTTGCCCATCAACTCTCTTGGCAAGCCAGCCACGATCCGCTCACGGGTTTAATTAATCGACGGGAATTTGAGCAATGTCTCAAGGCGGCTATCCGGGAAACCCATCAACTGAACCAACAGCATATTTTATGCTATTTAGACTTAGACCAATTCAAAATTGTCAATGATACCTGTGGCCATTCTGCTGGCGATCACCTCCTGCGCCAAATTACTGGAATTCTCCAAAGTAAAATTCGTAAAACCGATACGTTTGCCCGCTTAGGCGGTGATGAATTTGGGTTATTGTTGCATTACTGTTCTCTTGGTGAAGGGCAAAAAGTAGCCCAGAAAATCATTGAAACGATTCAAGCGTTTCGATTTGTTTGGGAAGATAAACTATTTACGATAGGAGTCAGTATTGGCTTAGTGCCAATCGATCGATCGATTGAAAATGAACATATTGCCCTGAGTGCAGCCGATACGGCCATGTATGCAGCTAAAGATGGGGGGCGCAACCGCATTCACATCTATCAAATTGAAGATCGAGAGGTGGTTAAACGCCAAGGTGATATGCAATGGGTCGCTCGCATTAATCAAGCTTTAGAAGAAAATCAATTCTGCTTGTATATTCAACAGATTATTTCCCTTAATTCTGAGGCTAAGATTCGCCCCTGTGGTGAATTATTTATCCGTATGATTGATGCTAGTGGAACTTTAATTCCGCCTATGGCATTCCTCCCGGCAGCAGAACGTTACGATCTGATGCCAGAAATCGATCGATGGGTGATTCGTAATCTATTTAAACAGTTATCAGCTCGGAACAGTGAAGGAGCGGCAAGTAAATCCACTCGCCTTGGCAAGCCAATTTATTTAGTCAATTTATCAGGAGCAAGCTTTAATGATTTTTCATTTTTAGAGTTTCTCAAAGAACAATTTTGGTTACATCACATTCCGCCCTCCATCATTGGGTTTGAGATTACGGAAACGGTGGCGATTACTCACTTAAACCAGGCGGTTAGGTTTATTACGGAATTAAAAGAGTTGGGATGTCAGTTTGCGTTGGATGATTTTGGCAGTGGCATGTCTTCGTTTACTTATCTGAAACAATTACCGATTGATTATTTGAAAATTGATGGGACGTTTATTAAAAGTTTGATTAACGATCCAATTAATCGGGTGATGGTCGAGTCTATTCAGCGCATTGCCCAAGTGATGGGGTTAAAGACGATCGCTGAATCGATTGAAAATCAAGAAATCCTGGAGCAAGTGCAAGCTTTGGGGATTAACTATGCTCAGGGTTATGGCATTCATAAGCCCCATCTGTTTAGCTTGGAAAAAAAGTCAGAAGTTAGTTATTGGGTAATGGGTAATGGGTGTTCCCATCTCCCCCAATAAATTGTAACGTTTTGTTACAATTTTCGGGGATTTGCATAAAATCGCCCTGAAAAAACAGAGATCCCTATAGAAGCACACAAACTTTGATGAGGGATGAGACTATGAATTATAGCTATCGACTGGCTACTCTAGAGGATGCAGAGGCGATCGCCCCCTTATGGGCTGAATTTGCCTCAGAGCGCCAGCAAATTGACCCGTCTATGCGGGTAAAACCGAATTTTGATTTTTATGCTTATATTCGCCATCAACTGGCTAAACCCCTTACCTATGCGTGGGTTTTGGAGGTTGAAGGGGCGATCGCCGGTTGCTTGATTATTTACTTCTATGATGAAGCTCCCCCTCCAGAGTTACCGGAGACTTTGGCGGTGGATCAAGATTTAGAGAGTCCGTTTATTTCCCGTCGGGTGGGTTCCGTGCTGGGATTGTATGTGAAACCGGAGCATCGGCAAGGGGATGCGATCGCCAGTTTAGCAAAAACGGCGATCGCCAAAGCCGAAGAACTCAACGTCACCGATATCGACTTACTCATCAGCGCCGATCAAAGCGGAATTCAAGCCCTACTCAAACGCTCTGGATTTACCCAAGCTGCCGTCCAATTTACCAAACATTACCAGCTCACCCCCAGTGCAGAGCTGCCCCGCTTGCATCCTCCCTATCCCGAACTGGATACACCTCCCCCTCCCCATCCCGATGCTATTCCTCTCCGAGATACCGCCAGTGGGGATTTAATCCACGACGAGCAAGGCGATCCCGTCTTCATCTTTCCCTTAACCGATGCATCCGGAGAATTGATTAAAACCGAATCCGGATTACCCATTTATCCAACCCCCCTACGCGATCCCCAAACCCAAGAATTTGTCTTCGATCAACAAGGAAAACTCGTCACCTGTCCCGTCGTCCGCGACTCCACCGGCAACATTGTCGAATATCAAGGCATCGCCCAATTCCATCCCCCCGTTTATCAAGTGGTGAATGGCAAGCTCCATTTACAAAAAAATGAGTCAGGAGAATTCCAATTTTGTGATATAGAAAAAAATGAACAGGGTGAATTAGTGCGATCGCCTTCAGGAATGCCCTTATTCAAGAAGGATTTAGTCGCCTAATCCCCGGTTACCTTCTCCTTATTTTTTGTATTGGCTGAACCCTGAGTAAAACTACGCTCACTTGATTATTCCTTCATGAATAAATTACTCAATCTTACGGTTTGATTGAAGGAGCGATCGTTTTACTCTAGGGTTATCTCTCCCCTACCTTTGCATCTACAAACCCTTTAAATGAATCCTCAACGCCTCAAAACTTGCCCTCATCCCCCAGCCCCTTCTCCCACAGGCGCTGCCCTGAGCGAAGTCGAAGGGAGAAGGGGAGAAAAGTCCCTCTCCCGTGGGAGAGGGATTTTCCGCAAAGCGGACATGAAAGGGAGAGGGCACTTTCAATACTCACCCCTAACCCTTAACCTTGTATCTACCTAAAAATAATGAAACTGAATATATTCACCCTCCTTACCCTTACCCTTTCTCTCCTCAGCCATAAAACCCTCGCCCAAAACATTGTCCCCGCCATGGACGGCACAGGAACCATCGTCAATCATCAAGGCAATCAATTCAACATTCAAGGCGGACAACTCTCCGGAAACGGGCGCAACCTCTTCCATACCTTTCAACAACTCGGATTATCCCAAGGACAAATTGCCAACTTTATCAGCAATCCTCAAATTCAGAATATCTTAGGCCGAATTAACGGCGGCGATCCTTCTATTATTAACGGTTTAATTCAAGTTACCGGCGGCAACTCCAACCTCTACCTCATGAACCCCGCCGGAATTGTATTCGGCCCCAACGCCCAACTCAACATTCCCGCCGATTTCACCGCCACAACCGCCACCGGAATCGGCTTTGGCAATGGTCAATGGTTTAACGCAGTAGGCGACAATAACTGGAGTCAACTGGTCGGCACTCCCAACGAATTTCGCTTCGATGTCAACGGCTCTGGCAGTATCGTCAACTTTGGAGATCTCAAACTTTCCGAAGGTTCCAATCTCACCTTAATGGGCGCAAACGTCATCAACCTCGGAACCTTAGAAGCCCCTGGGGGAACTATCAATATCGTCGCCATTCCCGACCAACAAATCATCAGAATTACCCAAGAAGGTCATCTCCTAAGCCTCGATATTCCCCTAGAAGATGAGCGCCAAGAACCCGAAATCACGCCCCTCAACCTCCCCGAACTCCTCACCCATTCCGGCCTCAATCATGCCAATCAATTAGAAATCAACGAACAAGGACAAATTGTCCTCTCCAGCAGTGGCGTAGAAATCCCCAACATTAACGGAGTCTCCATCATCTCCGGAACCCTCAACACCGCCAGCGAAAATGGCGGCACAATTAACATTATGGGAGACCGCATCGGAGTCATTGACGCAACCCTAGATGTTTCCGGACTCTTCGACGGTGGAACCCTGAGAATTGGCGGCGACTTTAAGGGAAATCCCACCTTTCCCACCGCCGACATTACCTACATCAATGAAAACTCGATCCTCAATGCCGGATCTGAACAATTAGGAGACGGTGGAAACATCTTCATTTGGTCAGAAAACCTGACTCAATTTGACGGAACAATTAGCGCTCCTGGCGGTGTAGAAGGTGGAGATGGCGGTTTTGCCGAAATTTCCAGTCGCAACGCCCTGAGAGTTGATGGAGACGTGGATTTAAGTGCAAATAACGGAGACACCGGACAACTTTTAATCGATCCCAAAAACGTCACCATTATCGATGGTAACAATGGCCCGGATGATTCAAAATTTAATAAAAATGAAATTTTATTCAGTGACGATCCAGGTGCAGATTGGATTATTTCCGAAGAAAAACTAGAACAAATGTTGCAAAATGGTCATATCACCATTGAAGCCACAAATAATATCACCATTGAAGACCTAAGCAATGATGTTTTGGGGGATGAATCATTTACTCATTCGCTCACCTTTACGGCGGATCAAGATAAGGATGGCAGTGGCTCATTTTCCATGAACTCTGGTGACACGATCCGCACCCAAGGTTCAGTGACTATTTCTGGATATGACTTAACTCTGGGTAATATTATCACTTCATCAGACAGCCGAAATAGCGGAAGTGTAACCCTTGATGCTACGGGTAAGATTCAAGCTGGAGAAATTAACACAACCTCTTCTGATTACCAAGGAGGAGATGTAGTCATCAACAGCGAGAATCATGTTGATATTGAGAACATTGAAACCTCTTCTTTATTCGATCATGCCGGAAATGTTGATATTAATAGTGGTGGGGACTTAAATCTCTCTTTTGTTAGAGCGAGGGTAGAAGATACTTCTGCTACTAACGCCAATGGAGGAACCATTGATATTGATGTCCAGGGAAATATTGACATTCCATCAGAGATTTCTACCTCATCTGATGCTCAAGGCGGTAATGGTGGCAATGTCACAGTTATCAGTCATGAAGGGGATATGACTATAGGAGGAGTGGGTACTAAGAACAGCTTGTTACAGACTACCTATGGAGATGGTGGCTCCATTACGCTTCGTGCTAACCAAGGTGATATTACCATCAATGGTCTTGTTCAATCCTATGTTGAATCCGGGGACGGTGGCGACGTTTTCATAGAAGCTGGAGAAAAGATTACGATTGATGGAAGTATTCGTTCCATCGCCGAAACATCAGGAAATGGTGGAAAAATAACGCTCATTGCTGGGGACGATATTGACCTTGGAGGAAATGTTGCTAGTGGCGCATTGACATCGAGAGGAGGTCAAAGCAATGGTGCAGATATTTCTATTACCAGTAAAAGAGGCACGCTCACTGCTAATAATATTATTTCCGGTGTTTTTGGTTCAGGCGATGCCGGAGATATTACGATTCAAACCGATGGAGATATTACGCTTGGAACCAATAGTAGTACGCTCCCTACTGGATACGTTTGGTCGGGAAGTACCGCAGGACAGGCAGGTGAGATTACGATTACCTCAACGAATGGTAAATTTATTCTTGCACCTACTCCACGTAATCTTTTAGAACATAATATTGCTCATTTCTGTAATAGCAGCCTAACTTGTGACACCAATGGCAATGTCATTAGTGGTACTATAACTTTCACTATCACAGGACAAGAGATAACCCTTAATTTCGATATTCCCCAATCAACACCAGTAGATTCAGGCACTAGCGATTCAGGTACTGGCGATTCAGGTACTGGTGATTCAGGCATTGGCGATTCAGGCATTGAAGATCCAGGTACTGGCGATCCAGGTACTGGCGATTCAGGTACTGGTGATTCAGGCATTGAAGATCCAGGTACTGGTGATTCAGGCATTGGCGATTCAGGCATTGAAGATCCAGGTACTGGCGATTCAGGCATTGAAGATCCAGGTACTGGCGATTCAGGCATTGAAGATCCAGGTACTGGCGATTCAGGCACTGGTGATTCAGGTACTGGCGATTCAGGCATTGAAGATCCAGGTACTGAAGATCCAGTAGATTCCGACGAGATTGAGGTTATTCTTACAGATGCAGAGGGGGATGAGCTTACTGGAACTACTACAGTAATAATTAATGACAACCCTGATGGAGGTGGGGCAACGTTCCAAGTGGTGAGTCCAGTGGAGATAACAGCCGATCGTAATTTTGATGTTCCGTCTATCCTCTCTGGTGTCTTAGGTGGAAATGGGGGAAATGTTACGATTACTGCACCAGGAGGAATTCAAGTTGGAGATGTTCGCACGCCTTCCTTGGTTATTGGAGATGGAGGAGATGTGGCGGGAAGCAGTAGTGGTGGGGGAATTCAGACGAATGTGATTGATACTTCGGCGAATATTGGAGATGGAGGAAACATTGCTTTAGATGCACAGCAAGCGATACAAACGGCTGATTTGAATACGCCATCTTTGACTGTAGGAAATGGGGGTAATGTGGCGCTCTCTAGTAGCGGTAGCAGTATCACGACTGGGGATATTAATACGTTTGCCAATATTGGTAATGCGGGAAATGTGGATATTCAGGCACTTCTCGATATTAATGTGGGCGATATTAATGCCAGTACGATTCAAGGGAATGGCGGCAATGTTTTGTTAAATTCTGATCTGGGCAATGTGTTTTTTGGAGAAATTGATGTTTCTTCTCAATTGGGAAATCCTGGACAGATCGCAATTTCAGATGTCAATTCGGTTTTGACAACGGAAACGGCAAATGAAGGAGAACCGCAAGCTCTGGAAAGTGTTAATCAGGAACAAAACCCGGTGGTAGAACCGCAAATTGAGACGGAAATTGCGGTGCAACTACAACCGCAACCTCAGAGAGCGATCGCGATGAATCCAGTAAATACCCCCTCATCTTCTGTAACATCTAATTTGAGCGAGTTGGATCGGTTTGCGATTGATTTAGCGTCTCTGAATTTAGAGTGGGAAGGGATACAGGAAACCTGGGATCAACGGTTGCAAGAGTTGGATCAATTGATGACGGAAGAGTATAGCCAATATGTGAAAAAAGACCCGTCGGAGATTGTGACGATCGCCGGAATCAAGGATATGCTCAGTACAATCGAGGCGCAAACTGGCAATAAACCGGCAGTCGTCTATGCTCTCTCCCATCCGAATGTTGACCGAGAAGGAGTCAAATTAGAGGGGCAACTGGTTCTCGTGTTAGTTACCTCTGAAGGAGTAGCTAAGGCGACAACGGTAGATGTCAATCACCTGTTCGGCCATAATGTATCAAACAACCCACAGAGAATTGCTAAAGCCATTTACGAGGAATTGGAGGGCAGTAGGGGAAAAAATCCCACTTTAGTGACTGCACAGAAAGCATATAAAGCGCTGATTTCTCCCTTAGAAGAACAGATGGAAGCGCAAGGGATTGATACCCTCATGTTTAGCGTTGATAATGGGTTGCGATCGATTCCCTTGGGGATGTTGCATGATGGGGAACAGTTCCTGATTGAGAAGTATAATATTGCTCTAATTCCCAGCGTCACTTTAACCAATTCCACGTATGAAGGGCTAGAAAATGCCAGCGTTTTAGCCATGGGAGCGTCTGAATTTCCCAATGCCATTGATCGCGATCCTCTGCCCAGTGTACCCTTAGAGTTAGAAATGATTGGCAGTGGAAATTGGCATAGCGATCGCTTCTTAAATGAAGACTTTACCCTAGAGAGGATGAAAACCCAGCGCCTCAGCCGTCGCTATGATATCGTTCATCTGGCAACCCATGCCAATTTTAAAAATAGGGATAGTACCCAACTGGAATTTTGGGATCAAACCATTAGCTTAGAAACCCTGCGTGAGTTTGACTGGCATGAGGAGCCACAGGTTGAGCTTTTGGTACTCAGTGCTTGCCAAACGGCGATCGGAGATTTAGACGCAGAACTGGGCTTTGCTGGGTTAGCCATCCGTGCCGGAGTCAAATCTTCAGTCGCCAGTCTCTGGAAAGTAGACGATTTATCCACGGTGGTATTAATGACCGCATTTTACGAATATCTGCAAACCGAACCCATCAAAGCCGAAGCCCTGCGTCAGGCGCAACTGGCGATGTTACGAGGGGAAATTTTTATCGAAAACGGCGAATTAGTCACCCCCCATAACCGGGTTGCCCTCCCTGAAACCGTGGTTTCTCAATTGAAAAATAGGGATGATTCTCGTTCCCTGTCCCATCCGTTTCATTGGGCTGGGTTTACCGTAGTCGGGAGTCCCTGGTAAAGATCGATGTGTATAGCCCACTCCCTATTCCCTATTCCCTAGCGCGAAGCGCTATAAGTGGTCAGAGCTAGAAATCCCCGAAAATATTATGCTTCTATTTCAGCCAGCGTATAGTCCACAAGTGAACCCGATAGAGAGATTATGGCAAGAAATTAAGAAGAAACTGAAATGGCAACTGTTTGACGATATCGACAGCAGTGGAATTTGAAGGATGTTGCGGACTCCTCCTGCCCACCCTACGATGATTGGTAATCATAGCGGTTGAATCAGATTTGATATTACGGGTTTTTGATTGAACTGGACTGGATCTCAATCTGGCGAACCACAGTTAAGGCAGAATAGGATACGCCTGCGGTTCCTTCTCCGGGGTGGGTGGAGTCTCCGACGAGCCACAGGTTACCGATGGGGGTGCGGTTGGCAAAGCCGAAGGGGCCGAAAGTGGTTAGGCGTTGTCCCATACCGCCCACTATACCGCGATCACGCCCGGTAAAATGGGCAAAGGTTCTCGGTGTGGCGGCTTCGAGGTGGATAATGGTCTCTGGATTTAAGTGGAAATACTGACTTAAACGGGCGATCAATCGAAAATATTAACATAAGTTTACATTTTTCTTGCGGAATTACCAGGACAATAAGTGAATTAACTCAGTAAGTTTGGTGTGAGAGTCTGGATAGCCACAGATTGTACACTTGATCACTTCATATGTTATGAAGTAAAACCGATGCAAAATTCAGCTTTCAGTTTATTAACCCTCTCATTAACGGGTCTCACAGTTTTGGGTACGGCCTACTCCTCTTCTGCTGCCATCATCGATTTTACAGGCGGTGATGTTTACTTCTTGAATGGAACTGTTGTTCAAACCACCGAAGGATTGGATCGATTTGAGCAAGTTGATTATTATGTTGAAGATGGGTTCAAATTAGACTTCATGGGGGGTTCTAATAATCCATTTAGCTATCATATTGGAGACTACTACGGCCCTGGAAACGATGTGATCCATGCTCACTGGGAAACAGGGAATTATGGTGAAACCACTGAAATTCGAGTTTCTAGAGTTGATGGTGCAACATTCGACCTGAACTATTTTACCTTGACCAGTAATACGGATCATGGTGGGGGCTGGGCATCGGGTAACGAACAAGCCTATATTAATTCTTCCAATGGCTACTCCGAATTATTACCGTCTAATGATTGGGGTTTTTCCGATCCAAGCGCTCAAGTTTTCCTGGATGGCAACTTTGATAACATTGATTGGTTTTCTTTCACTGTCGGTAATGCAGTAGATTGTTTTGGTATGGATAATTTCTATATCGATGAAGAGTTTCCTGTGTCTACTCCTGAACCCACCAGCCTTTTGACTCTTCTGGCTGTTGGAGGACTCTTTACTGCTGGCTTGCTGAGAAAGAAAAACGCTTAGGCTGCATGAGTTTACGACAATATAGTCGATTCGCTTAACAGTGGGACATAATTGTAGGGGCGAACGGCCGTTCGCCCCTACAGATATCGTTGTTATAGATAAACTGTTGTGTATCAACCTTAATCGAATTAACTATAGTCGTGAGGGATAGGATTGAGAACTCAAGATAGCCCTAGGGTTTTAGCCTATCCCAATAATCACAATTCAGGCTTGTAAGGCCTCAATCTGGCGAACTACGGTTAAGGCAGAATAGGAGACTCCTGCGGTTCCTTCTCCGGGGTGGGTGGAGTCTCCGACGAGCCACAGGTTACCGATGGGGGTGCGGTTGGCAAAGCCGAAGGGGCCAAAGGTGGTTAGCCGTTGTCCCATGCCGCCGACTATACCGCGATCGCGCCCGGTAAAATAGGCAAAGGTTCTTGGTGTGGCTGCTTCGACGTGGATAAGGGTCTCTGGAGTTAAGTGGAAATACTGACTTAAGCGGGCGATCGCCGCTTCGGTAAACTGTTTCTTCAGTTGCTCATAGTCTGCACCGTTCCACCATTGCTCCGTATCCGTAAAGGAAGAGGCGGTAATGGTGGCTTTTCCGTCTGGTGCGCGTCCATCTCCCGGATGACTGACGGAGACAAACAGGGAATTATTCTCCCCAATGGGGCCATCAGTATCATACAAAAATTGTAGGTGGGGCGGGCAATTTTCAGGAATAGCGGCTTGTTCGACTCCCAGATAGACGACAAATGCGCCACTGGGTGAGGGGACTTGCTTGAGGCGCTGGCTATAGCCGTTGGCGTATATTTTGGTGGCTAGATCGTCAGAGTTTAACAGTTGCACTAAGTTGTGAATGGTGACATTGGCCACGACATGATCCGCATTTTCGCTCCAAGTTTCCTCGGTTTTAAGGTTGCGAATACGCACGCCGGTAACTCGCCCATTTTTGGTTTCGATTTCCTCGACGGTGTGGCGCATGAGGAGGGTAGCGCCATCTCGTTCTAGGGAAGCGACGAGGCGATCGCTCAAGACTTGCATACTTCCTTGCAAATGATACAAGCCTTGGGGTTTCTGGGAAACACCCAGAGCGGTTGCAGCATACAAGAGGGCGGTTTCCGTGGTATCCACTTGGGAATAGAGTTTCAGTTGCAGATCGAGGAAGGTTTTCAGGCGATCGTCTTTCCCCACCCCCATCAACCTCAGTGCATCCCACACCGTCAACAGCGCAAACGGCACAGTAATCAACGTATCCGGGCGCATCGCCTGCACTAATTGCCACAAATCCCACCAATCTCGCGGAGGCAGCACCGGATCTCGCCCCTGAAACCGCCAACTGGCTTGAAATAGCGTATTCATCAACTGCCAAAACGGTTCGCTTCCCGGAAACTGTCGCTGCCGTTCCTGTTGCCATTTCAGAGGATCTCGCCACACAGAAATCGGTTCTTTTTCCCCCGGCAAAAACACCGCACAAGCCGGATCGCAAGGCGTTGCCTCCGGTAGCTCGATCTCCAGTTCCTGAAAAATCCGATGATGAATTCCCCCCGGCTCCAAACCCGCCACCTGCGTCGCTCCCACATCAAACGTAAACCCGCGCCGCTTAAACGTCGAAGCACATCCCCCCGGCACAATGGCTTGATCCAGGATCAGCACCGAATACCCCCGACGAGCCAGGAGCGCGGCAGTGGTTAAGCCGCCAATACCCGCACCAACAACGATACAGCGAGGCTTAGAGGAGGAGTGAGACTGAGCCATGATCTGAGCAGTGAACAAGGGAACATTAACGATTGTAACGTTCCGTTAAGTTTTTCGCTTGCTACAATTGTGCCAGAGAGCGTAAAACCATAAATCAGCCATTAATATTCCATTAATATTTATTTGGGATTTGTCAGATTTTTATCAGTATATTATTTATATGCTCATTATTCTTTGGCGTAAAAATTCTTATTATTGGATCTTGTGCATTATTGATAATGATATTTACAGGACGTATTTGGGTAGGAGTAGGAGTATCGGAACAAATACAATTAGATCGCTCTACTCGTACCCTCGACATAATCGAATATAATTGGTGGATTTTCAAAAAATCAGTAAAATCTTATCCTTTTTCCGAGATCAGCGTTCATTTCATTGACACTCAAACTCAAGATGAAGATGGTTATAATGGGTATGAGATAAAGATTATGTTGCCAACTGGATCTGGAATAATCATGGACTATGGTGGTCGAGGCCAGGATGGTCGAGAATCGATCTGGAGAAGATATCAACAAATTTCTAAAATAATAGGGAAAAAAAGTTAATATAACTAATGATATAGATGAAATAATGGATGCTTTTGATGGCCAAAGCGATTGATCTTATCAAAGCTAGAGAAGCGGAAGCGAAAGGAACTCATAAACTTAAATCACCTTCTTGATGAATTGGAGTTCGGATCTGTATCATGATAGAATACGGGAAATCCTCCAATTGCCACTTCATGATTTCAAAACCGCCCCATCTGGTTCAATATCAGGGAAGCAAAAGAACTCTAGCCAGACAGATTCTACAGTTTTTTCCCAACCCAATATAGCAAACCTAAATGAATTATGTAATGGCTGCCCCTCATCCCCCTGCCCCCCTTCGGCTTCGCTCAGGGCAAGCCTTCTCCCGCGGGAGAAGGGGGAAAAAGTCCCTCTCCCGCGGGAGAGGGATTTAGGGAGAGGGCATTGTCTGTTGCACAACTCATTTAGACTAGCTATAGATAGATTAGTGGAGCCATTTGCCGGTACTGCCGCGATTAGTCTTTGTACTGCTGCCGAAGATATTTCATCGCTTTTGGCTAAATGATCTCAATCAACCCCTAATCGAATTACTCAAGCTAGTTATAGAATCTCCCGAACAAATCACAGAAATTTATACCCATTTATCGAGTGAGCAGGATTCTGACTCTATCAGTCATTATGGAGTTGCCGTTACTATCATGGTAAAATATACTGAAGATTAAGTTTTAGAGTCAAACCCTATGAAATGGCGGGTAGTGTTAGAAGTAGATCCTCAAACCCATGATTGGGCGGTTTGGTGTCCAGAATTACCGGGTTGTGTCTCAGCCGGAGAAACAGAAGCAGAGGCATTAGAGAATATTCGGGAGGCTATAGCCCTTTATCTAGAACCAGATAAGATTGAACTGAAATCTGGTGCAATTTTGCGAGAGGTATCTGTAGGATGACTCGTATTCGACGTATGAACGCCGATCAAGTAGAGCGTATCTTAACTGAATAGGGGTTTGAGTTAGTGTCACAAAAAGGAAGTCATCGTAAGTGGAGAAATACTGAAGACCAACTTCAGGCGATTGTCCCTTATCATAAAGGAAAAGACCTCCCTATTGGAACTCTACGCAACATTATGATAAGCGCCAATATTCCAGAAACGGAATGGAAAACAGAGTAGATCAAATTCCTTTTGAAAATCATTAAGAGCAATGAATCAACTTACCCGCATTACAATTAACCCAGAAGTGATGGGAGGAAAACCCTGTATCCGAGGAATGAGAGTCACGGTAGGGATGATTTTAGGTTTAATGGCAACCGGTGCTTCTCATGATGAAATTTTACAAGCCTATCCTTATCTAGAACCTGAAGATTTGAGAGAATCTTTAGCTTATAATGAGTCTAAATTAAGAATTCGTATTTTACCGTTTTCATGAATGATGACTAGCGATCGCACGGTAAAAATCTCATCAGCTTTCAGATAAAATGATTTCTAAACCACCCCATCTGGTTACCTGAACTGATCAAAGACATTCTACTACGGGAGTACGATCGCCTCAACTCCACTACCCAACCTTGGTAACCTGAGTTCGGGTTAAAGACAGTTTACGGCTGATTGGGTGGTAGAACCAAGGTTTCCGCTTCTTCCGAACTCAGGTTAAAGTTGGCTAAATGCTACAACTTAAGCCACCGGCTTTTTTACTAAAGCGGGCATTTTCTCGATAGTCTACAGGACAATCAATCACCGCAGGAACGTCTTGTTCTAAGGCTTCTTTGAGGATGGGCAATAAGTTTTCCGCAGCATCTACTCGGTATCCTTTTAATCCCATGCTCTCCGCTAATTTAACGAAGTCAGGGTTGGTAAACTTAATGAATGCTGATTCCCCATATTGGTCTTCCTGTTTCCACTCAATTAAGCCATACCCCCCATCATTAAAGATAATGGTAACAAAGGGAGTTTTCACTCTTAGAGCGGTTTCTAGCTCCTGACAGTTCATCATGAAGCCCCCATCACCGGTGACTGCGACTACCTTATGATCGGGATACACTAATTTAGCGGCGATCGCCCCTGGAATGGCAATGCCCATGGCGGCAAATCCGTTGGAAATAATACAGGTGTTGGGGCGATCGCAGTGATAATGGCGAGCCATCCACATTTTATGAGCGCCCACATCAGAAATAACCACATCTTCGGGCCCCATCACTTGCCGCAAATCATACACAATTTTTTGCGGTTTCACCGGGAACCCTGGATCGTTGGCATATTGTTCGTAATCTTCGCGAATTTCCGATCGCAGTTGATGAATATAAGGATCGGGTTTTTCCGATCGCTCGCAGCGCCGCAAAATTTCCAACAGCGCATCCGAAATATCTCCCACCACTTCCACTTCGGGAATATAGCTGCTATCAATTTCAGCCGGTTTTGCCCCAATATGAACGATGGGAATGTTTTTATTAGGATTCCATTTTTTCGGGGAATATTCAATCAGGTCATAACCAATGGCAATCACTAAATCCGTGCGATCAAACGCACAACTAATAAAATCCCGTTGCTTTAATCCCGTTGTCCACAAGGATAAGGGATGACTATAGGGAATTGCCCCCTTACCCATAAACGTATTAGCCACCGGAATATTCAAATGGGTAGCAAACTCCGTTAAGGCTTCGCTGGCATTGGCGCGAATCGCTCCATTGCCCACTAAAATCATGGGAAACTTGGCTTTAGAAATCACTAAAGCCGCTTCATTGAGACTATGATAAGCGGCATAGAACTTATCTTTTTTGTCTCGTTTTAAGGGGTCACCTTCTGCGGGCATGTCGGCAATATTTTCCGGTAAATCAATATGGACTGCACCGGGTTTTTCCGTTTGGGCAATTTTGAAGGCGCGGCGCACAATTTCCCTGGTATTGCTAGGGCGGACAATTTGGGTATTCCATTTGGTAACCGCCGTAAACATGGAAACCAAATCCAGGTATTGATGGGATTCAATGTGCATTCGGTCTGTACCCACTTGGCCGGTAATGGCGACTAGGGGAGCGCCATCGAGGTTGGCATCGGCAACCCCGGTCATCAGGTTGGTGGCTCCGGGGCCGAGGGTGGACAGACAAATACCGGCTTTACCCGTGAGACGGCCATAAACATCGGCCATGAAGGCTGCGCCTTGTTCGTGGCGGGTGGTAATAAATTGGATGGTGGAGTTTGTGAGTGCTTTTAGCACTGCCATGTTTTCTTCTCCAGGGAGTCCAAAGATGTATTTAACGCCTTCGTTTTCTAAACAACGGATGAGTAATTCTGCGGTATTCATGGGAAATAGTAATGGGATAGGGGGATGGGGGAGTGGGGGATGGGGGAATGGGGAGATGGGGAGATGAGGAGATGGGGAGATGGGGAAAACACTGTTTTTCCTATTCCCTATTCCCTTCCCCCCTTGGGGGGACACAGGGGGGGTTTCCCTATTCCCTATTCCCTTGCCCCTACTTGATCCAAACGGTTTTGAGGTTGACAAATTCGCGGATACCTTCGACGCTCAGTTCTCGGCCGTAGCCCGATCGCTTAATGCCACCGAAGGGGAGACGGGGGTCGGATTTTACCATACCATTGATGAAGACGGCTCCCGCTTCGAGGTCGCGAATGAGGCGATCGCACTCTTGTTCGTTAGTTGTCCAAGCACTTGCTCCTAGTCCTAGGGAGGTGGAGTTCGCCAGGGTAATGGCTTCGTCGATGTCTTTAACCCGGAACAGGAGGGCAACGGGGCCGAAAAATTCTTCGGTGTCGGCGGGAGTGCCGGGGGGAATGTTGGCTAAAATGGTGGGCGGGTAGTAGTTTCCGGGGCGATCGCTCAGAGCTTGGCCACCGATGAGAACTTCTGCACCTTGACTCACACAGGCTTGCACCAGTTGATCCACTTCTTTCAGGATACTGGGGGTCGCCAGGGGGCCAATATCATTAGCCTCGTCCATGGGGTCACCGATACTGAGTTGCCGGTATTTTTCTACCAGGGCATTTTGGAAACGATCGGCGATCGCCTCCACCACAATAAACCGTTTAGCGGCAATGCAGGACTGACCATTGTTTTGCAGTCTCGCCGTCACCGCAGTAGCCACAGCAGCATCGAGATCGGCGCTCTCTAGGACAATAAAGGGGTCAGTACCACCGAGTTCGAGGACGGTTTTTTTAATGTGTTTTCCGGCAATGGAGGCTAAACTGGCTCCTGCGGGTTCCGAGCCGGTTAAAGTCGCCGCTTTTACTCGATCATCGGCCACAATTTGGGCCACCTTATCCGCACCGACTAGCAGGGTTTGGAAGGCTCCAGGGGGGAAACCGCCTTGGGTAAAAATTTCTTCCAGGGCGATCGCACATTGGGGCACATTAGAGGCATGTTTGAGCAGTCCCACATTACCCGCCATCAGGGCCGGAGCCGCAAACCGGAACACTTGCCAGAAGGGGAAATTCCAAGGCATCACCGTTAAAATAGCCCCCAGGGGATGGTAAGCCACAAAGCTTTGACTGGCATCAGTTTCAGTATAGGTGGGGCTGAGAAACTCTTCGGCGTGATCGGCATAGTAGCGACAAACGAGGGCGCATTTTTTCACTTCGGCGATCGCTTGTTTTACGGGTTTCCCCATTTCTAAGGTAATAATTTTGCCAAACTTTTCCGCTTCGGCTTCCACAATGTCCGCCGTTTGCTTTAACCAAGTCGCTCTTTGGTCAAAAGAGGTCTGCCGATACTCTAAAAAGGCTTGTTGTGCTAAAGCTAATTTCTTCTCTAGTTCAGCATCTGTCAGCGCCGAAAACGTTTGGCAAGTTTCTCCGGTTGCTGGGTTAACAGTGGCAATGCCCATGCAGCTTCTCCCTCAAGTGGATCATGCGATAAAAAAGCCTTTTGCCCGATCGGAGATTGGTCTTTCCGGCAAAAGACTTTTACAGATTGTCTTTATTTAAATTTTAGGTACAATAGATGATTAACACCTTGAAACTCTACAATTTGTATCAATTCGAGAGTGTAGTGACTGCATCTAAAGTTAAGAAATATGTGCGATCGCTCCTAAGATTATAGATGCAGGGATCAGGTATAAGTCATAAGTCCCTGTAGTTCAGGCACTTGTGCCGCAATTTCTCGACCAATTTCCAAAGAAGCCGTTGCCGCAGGAGAAGGTGCATTACACACATGCATTTTTCGCTTATCCTGGAGAATCAAAAAATCATCAACTAGAGCGCCATCAGGTTTCAAGGCTTGAGCGCGAACCCCCGCATGGGTAGGGATTACATCTTCCGCTTGCACTTCCGGAATCAACTGTTGCAGACTATGGACAAACGCAGCTTTACTCAAGGAGCGAATAATCTCTTTGATGCCTTCTTTGCCATGTTTTGCTGCTAGTTTCCACAGTCCAGGATAGGTGAGCATTTCGGCAACATCAGCCAGATCCACATCCGTTTTTCGATAGCCTTCCCGTTTCAAACTTAAGACCGCATTCGGCCCCGCATGGACAGAGCCATCGATCATGCGGGTAAAGTGAACGCCTAAAAAGGGAAATTCTGGGTTGGGAACCGGATAAATGAGGTTTTTGACCAAATAGCGCTTTTCCGGCTTGAGTTCGTAATATTCACCGCGAAAGGGAATGATTTTGGCTTGGGGCTGCACCCCACTCATCTGGGTGAGGCGATCGCTAAATAATCCCCCACAGTTAATCACAAATTTGGCTTCAATTTCCCCTTGGGAAGTTTCGAGAATAATCGTTTCCGCCATCTCCCGCCAGTTTTCCACCTTCGTATTCAGGCGAATATCGCCCCCAGATTCGGCAATCAACTGGGCATATTTTTCACAGACTTGGCGATAGTCAACAATGCCAGTTGTTTTCACCCGAATCCCGGCTAAACAACTTACATGGGGTTCAATTTCCTTTACTTCTTCGGCGGAAATTTTCGCCACTTCTAACTCATTTTCCAACCCACGCTGATAGAGTTTTTCCAATTGGGGGTATTGGTCTTCTGCTGTGGCGACAATGACTTTACCACAAACGTCATGGGGGATATCATACTGTTGGCAAAACTCGACCATGGATTTTGATCCAGCACGACTTAAACGGGCTTTCAAGCTTCCCGGTTTATAATAAATCCCGGAATGAATGACCCCGCTATTGTTCCCCGTTTGATGGAAAGCTAATTGAGGCTCTTTTTCTAATACTGATATTTGGGCGTTGGGAAAACGATTTTGCAATGCCAGGGCTGTGGCTAAACCGACAATTCCGCCCCCAATTATTGCAAAATCATACATAATCGATATCCTCTATAGCAAACCTAAATGAGTTATGTAAGAGCTGCCCCTCATCCCCCTGAAAGTCCCTCTCCCGTGGGAGAGGGATTAGGGAGAGGGCATTGTCTGTTGCACAACTCATTTAGACTAGCTATGTAGCAAACCTAAATGAGTTATGTAATGGCTGCCCCTCATCCCCCTACCCCCTTCTCCCGCAGGAGAAGGGGAGCAGAAGTCCCTCTCCCAAGGGAGAGGGATATAGGGAGAGGGTCTGTTCTTTAGAAGTCGTACAATTGCCGATATTTCTGCTCAATGTAATCCAAAAATGGGGTAACGGTCAAATCGCTACCGGTGACTTTTTGCATTAACTCCAGTGGGGTGTAGACACTGCCAAATTGATAAATATGGTCGATTAACCACTGGTGTAAGGGGGCAAAATGACCTTGGGCAATGTCGTCTTTCAGGTGGGGCAGATCCTGGAGAGCGGCTTGATAAATTTGAGCGCTCATAATGTTGCCTAATGTGTAGCACTGGAACATGGCTCCGAGGGTGGAGGTATACCAATGAACATCCTGAAGCACACCCAGGCGATCGCTCTCTGGACAGACTCCGAGATCTCCCTGATAGCGAGCATTCCAAGCTTCGGGCAGATCCCGCACTTCTAGAGAGCCTTCAAGTAATTCTAATTCGAGGTCAAAGCGAATCATCACATGGAGATTATAGGTGACCTCATCGGCATCTGTGCGAATGAGCGATCGCTCTACCCGGTTAATGGCTCGGTAAAAGCGATCTAAAGCCACATCCTTGAGTTGATCCGGGAATACTTCCTGCAACTGAGGATAAAAATACTGCCAAAATTCCGGCGATCGCCCCACCAAATTTTCCCACAGTCGCGACTGACTCTCATGGACTCCAGAGGATGTACCTTCTGCTAACGGTGTACCTTCTAAACTCCGATCCAATCCCTGCTCATAGAACCCATGGCCCATCTCATGAATCGTACTAAACAGAGCCTCCGTCAGATCGTTTTCCCGCACACGGGTGGTAATTCGCACATCACCAATCGAAAAACTGGTGGTAAACGGATGCAAGCTTTCATCCTGGCGACCGCGATTAAAATCATACCCCACTTGGCGTAGGAGATTGAGAGTAAACTGTAATTGTTTTTGGCGATCGAACCCTTGCTGCACACAGGAAACATCCGGTTGGGGACAAGAGGAAATAGCCTCCACCAATGGTACTAACTTCTGACGCAACTGGGCAAACAACGGTCGCAGAGTTGCCGTAGTCATCCCATAATCAGCCTCTTCAATCAATGGATCGGCAATATGGTCATAGCCAGCAAAAAAACTCGCATACTGGCGAGTAAAATCCAGGGTTTTTTCTAACTCCGGTTGCACCAGAGCAAAATTATCCTCTTCCCTCGCTTTAGCCCAAGCTTCGTAACAGCGACTGCGATGGGCCGAAAACTGGGCCACAAAATCCCCAGGCACTTGTATCGCTCTCTGATAATTCCGGCGAGTGATGCGAATTAAACTCGCTTCTGGGGAAGTATAGTCCCAGCTTTGAGCTTGCTCCTCTAAATCTGACAATAACTCTCCTAATCTAGGGTCTGTCAACTTTTGATGGGCCATTTGCCGCAACAAGGCCATCTGTCGTCCCCTAGCTTGGGCCCCTCCAGAGGGCATATAGGTGGCTTGATCCCAATAGAGTACAGAAACAGCCGCATTAATATCATAGATCTCGGTGACCCGTGCTTTTAGGTCGTCTAATTTAGGGGTTGTGGACTTCAGGGTTGCTATCATCGTTAACCAAAAATGGGGTGAATTTACTGTTAATTGAGCCTTTGAGAAGAGTAACTCCAGGCTTTCCAGAATTTATGATGACACCCTGGATAAAGTTATGCTGTTGACTCAAGCATTAGGTGAAGAGTGAATATAGAGATCGTCCGCACTTACAAAGAATGGGTGGTTTGGTCGCGATCGATCCAATTGACCGTGCGTAACCAATGCCATACTCCCGTTGGTCTACGGGTGTTAATTCCCTTGCTTTCTTCATGGGCAACCTCTTCAAGTTCTCCCGTTTCAAACTGGTATCCCAACTGGTTTACCATCTGAATAAATGCCTGTGGATCGGCCGCTTGTTCCAAAGAGTCTCGTAAATCATGATCTTGATTGACATCCTTTAAAAAGCGCATCACTTCTTCTTTCGACATAACAATCATCTCCTCCTGCTTTTATACCAGACTAGCAACACTTGAGAAGCTTAAGCTATTATTCTGTTACTGTTTATTTTACTGGATCGATCGGCTCCGTAACTGATTTTTTTTCAATCCTAACCAATGACTTACTGCCAATCTCGTGGAGACTGGTGAGCATCATAACCTCCAGTTCTCATTAACCGATCTAACTCACCCGGATCGGAAGAAACCTTTTGTGCTTCCTCAATCGTAATTCGGCCCTCTAAAATCAATTTATACAGAGATTGATTCATCACACACATCCCATCCATTTTGCCTGTTTCCATTAATTGAAACGCTTCATCTTCAGACCCTTTTAATAAATAGTCTTGCATGGCTGGAGTATTGACCAAGATTTCATGGGCCGCTGTCCGTCGTCCATCGGTTGTTGGTAGTAACAATTGGGCAACCACACCTACGAGAGAATCCGCCACTTGAATGCGAACGGCTTGCTGTTCCTCTGCACTATAGAGATTTAACAGGCGATTAATGGCATTAATGGCATTACGAGTATGGAGGGTTCCCAGCACTAAGTGACCGGTTTGAGCCGCTTGCAGAGCAGTATTTACGGTAATGCGATCGCGCATTTCTCCAATTAAAATTACATCTGGATCTTCCCGCAAAACGGCTCGCAGGGCCTGGTAAAAATCATGGGTATGTAACCCCACTTCCCGTTGACTGAGTAAACATTTATGGGAGGGATGCACATACTCAATGGGGTCTTCAATGGTGACAATATGTTTATATTCGCTCTTATTGAGAAAATCAATCATCGCCGCCAATGTGGTTGATTTTCCTGACCCGGTTGGCCCCGTGACTAAAATTAGACCTTGTTGACTACAAATGAGATCCTGTAACACTTCGGGTAAGCCCAATTGCTCGATGGTAGGAATCTCCAAACTAATCAAGCGTAATACCATGGCTCCCCCAGTTAGAGAGTCAAAGCAATTGACCCGACAGCGCACTAATCCTTCATAAAATATGGCTGTATCTAATTCTTTATCTTGGGCAAATTTTTGACGTTGTTCTGGGGGCAGAATATCTTCTAGGTACTGATCGAATTGTTCGGGGGTGACTGGATTTTGCTCTTTGAGCTTCATCATTTTACCCCGGACTCGAAATCGGGTGACCTGTCCCACGCGAATATGAATATCCGAGGCTTTATTGGTGTGGGCGTGCTGTACAATTTTTTTGATTAAGTTTCCCGCTTGAAAGGGTTGAGGGCTTTTGGATGGATGAGGAGGGGGAGGTAAGGGTTTGTGGGGGTGTTGAGTGCGATCGGAATCAGAAACTTTCATGATCTGCTTCTCCTATCTTGAGTTTGCCTATCTTATCCTATTTCTTTTGAAGCTTGCCCTCAATCGATCCTTGATAGTTATAGCGCTTTGCTTGCTTAATGAGATACAAGGGCACAAGATCCCCCCAACCCCCTGCTAGACAAGAAGGACTACACTAGATCCAGGAATGGGAATCTTGCCATGTCGAACAACAAGCCAACCGTGAAAAACCGCCATTGGACGGAAATGGCTGAATCTGTGTCTATCGTCGCCTCGGTGGTGGGGGCTGGGTTTGCTGTGCTTCTGGAAAAGGTGGTGTTTGTTGCCACTCCGATGTCTTTGTCTCTGTTTCTCAATCTGATTAACCGTCAACGTCTGGCTGCACAGTATCAGCAGGATAGACAAATGGATCTGCCGCAACTGCAAGCTTCCCTTTCTGAAGAGATTTCTGAAGAGATCGAATCCTTACGCGCAGTTGTCCTTTCTCTAGGGAGTGAAATCAACCCTCGACAGTGGGAACAAGGACTGAGTAGAGTTGAAGCAAATTTAAGCGATCGCTTATCGGTTTTGGAAACCCTAGATTTTAAGAGTATGGAAGAAGAATTAGCTCAACTTCGCAATCAGTCCAATTATGTCCTCGAATCCTTAGCGCAGATTCTGCAACGACTCGATCGCCTCCCCACTGAAGAACGACTACAATCTTTAGAATCCCAGTTAACCGAAGTCTCTGGGGAAGTCAAAACCCTCAAGCAAGACGTAGAGGGCGATCTAGCTGAATTGCGCGGTCAATATAGCCGACTGCAAGAGCATCTAGATCAAAGTTTTAACGATGTTCAGCAGAGCCTCACCACCTGGAAAGAAGCCGTACAAGGGCAAATCGATCGCCTGGATCTGAGCCAATTAAACACCGCATCGAGCCAACTGGAAAACCTGGAAACCACTTTAGAACACCTGGGTTCCCAGTCAACGGAGCTACTCAACTCCATTGTTCACGTCAATGAACAGTTACAATCCTTACCCGTTCCCCAAACGTCTGGGGATGTTATTCCCCAATTAACCCAACTGCAAACCCAACTCGATAAACTCTCAACCGAAATTCAGAATTTACCCACCCAAACCCCCCAACATAACGCCACAGACTCAGCCGCACTTTCCCAACTGCAAAGCCAACTCAACCAACAAACGGAGTTACTGATCCAGTTGCAAAACCGACTGGAGAAAGCCCCCCAACCCCCAACACCCGACTCCGAAACACCGGTTTCTGACGTAAAAAGCTTTACCGAACGTGCCGAAAAATGGGTGAATCGGATTAAACAGGGGTTTGATGACTTTCAATCTCAGATGGACTTTGAACCGGATCTCAGCCGTGATGATGAATGGGGGGATGAGGATGAGTGGGACACCCCTAATCAAACGCCAATGCCTGCACAACCGGCGACTCCTAAAGCTCCATCTCCGGTAGTATCACAGCCTGAATCTATTAAAAGTAAAACGGGTTGGCAATGCGTGAAAACCCTCACTCAATCGAGCGCCGTGACTTGTTTATCCCTCAGTTCCGATGGGAGTCGCTTAGTGAGTGGGGGCTATGAGGAAATGAACAGCGTAGATTTAAGCACCTATGAAATGACCCGGTTATCTTTAGATTTCGAGGATTTATCCGTCAGTTCTGTGGCTCTGAGTCGAGATGGGAAAACCCTAGCAGCAGCTACCGGAGAGATTGAAATTTGGAATGTAACGACGGGCAAAATGCTGCAAGAATTGGAATGCGAAGATTGGACAACGGTGGTTGCTATTAGTGCGGATGGGCAAACCTTGGTGAGCGCGGGTTCGGAACCCTTAGAAGAGAAGAGTTCCCTGAGATTTTGGGATTTTGCTCATGGGGAGTTGCTCCGCACCAATTATTATGTGGATTATGAGATTGATTCGTTAGGGTTTAGCAGAGATGGGGATGTTTTGGCGATCGCCGGCCGCAACGATCATCGCGGTCTCATCCAAGTGTGGCAAGTGGGAGCCGATAGCCCCCAAATGACCCTCGAAGTCACCATGGCCCTCTATAGCGTTGCTCTAACACCGGATGCCCAAATGTTAGCGGGCGGATGTGGCGATCGCACCATTAAACTGTGGAATTGTAGCACGAGGGGATTAGTGCGAACCTTTTCCGGCCATCAAGGAATTGTCTACACCGTTGGACTCAACCCCGACGGACAAATGCTAGTCAGTGGAAGCCATGACCAGAGCATCAAACTCTGGAAACTCGAAACCGGTGAAGAAATCGACACCTTAGTAGGTCATCAAGGCCCCGTTACTGCTGTTGCCTTTAGTCCCGATGGGAAAACCTTAATCAGTGGTTCCCAAGACATGACGGTTAAAATCTGGCAACAAACCGGTTAACGGCAACCGGGATGGCATTTGAGGCATTTAGTCTCTTCTGCCATCGGGCCGTTCTAAGGCAAACATGAATCCCATGTTAAGCATTCGAGCTTACGGTTGCATTGGCTTGAGCCGTGGAACCATTGCGACCTTGGGTATGGCCATTGCCATTGCGAGGCATGAGAACTCCATATCCACCATGGTTGCGCTCATAGATCACATTGATTTCTCCCGTATCCGCATTTCTGAACATAAAGAAATCATGGCCGACCAGTTGCAACTGTTCAAGCGCTTCTTCCACAGTCATCGGAGGCATGGCAAAATACTTGGTTCTCACCACATCTGGCGGTAGTTCCGGAGTACCATTAGCAATTAAATCGCTGATTCCCTCCGTATCCTCCACCAGGTCTTCCACCAGTTCAGGAGGTTCAACTGCCGTCTTGGTTTTGTGTTTATTATTTTTTTGGCGCTTCTCCTTATACTTCCGCAGCCGTCGAGCAATCTTGTCTGCCACCAAATCAATACTGGCGTAGAGATCTTCACTGCTCTCCTCCGACCGAATGACCGTTCCATTGGCATAAATGGTCACTTCAGCCGTCTGCTTGGGGTTTATCCGGGGATTACGAGCTACCGAAAGATTGACATCAACCTCTGTTGTCAGACTCTCAAAATGACTGACAGCCTTTTCAACTTTTTGATTAACATAGTCACGAATTGCATCTGTTATTTCAATGTTTTTTCCCTGGATAACAAGCTTCATATAAGCTTCCTCCCATTAAACGAATTTCCCTAGGGTGGTCTTAACCCTTAGTGTAAGGCCAAGAGTGACTTCCCATCGGGGTTATACGTTTACCCTAACATTTTGTATTCTGCTGAACACAACCATTAAAAATCTGTTGCATCCCTTGACAATTCTTGATGTTTTAACCGGTTGTTTTTCTAAACTTATGTTAAAATTAACCAATTTTTGAGAGGGATGGGGAGATGGGGGGATGGGGAGATAAGGAGAAACAAAGATCTCCTATTGCTACTCGGTGCTGTCAGGTTTGGCAACGGGGAGTTGTGCCCTATCAAACGGCTTGGCAATGGCAACAGGAATGGGTTGCCCAACGGCGCGAGAATCCGGATCTAGAGGATCTGCTGCTGTTGCTCGAACATCCTCCCGTCTATACTCTGGGACGAGGAGCCACGTTAGATTTTCTTAAATTCGATCCGCAGCATCCTCCCGCCCAACTCCATCGCGTGGAGCGGGGAGGAGAAGTCACCTATCACTGTCCCGGTCAATTGGTGGGCTATCCAATTTTGAATTTAAACTATTATCAACGGGATCTGCATTGGTATCTTCGCCAATTGGAGACGGTTTTGATTGAAACGCTTAGAGGGTATGGCTTAAAAGCCGATCGCCTCCCCGGTTTAACTGGTGTTTGGCTCAACGGCTATAAAGTGGGGGCGATCGGCATTAAAGTCAGCCGTTGGATTACCATGCATGGCTTCTCGCTCAATGTCAACCCCGATCTGGAAGGGTTTAAGGCGATCGTTCCTTGTGGAATTGGCGATCGCCCCGTCGGAAGCCTACAGCAATTTCTCCCAGATATTTCCCTCGCCGACATTCGCCAAACTCTCCCAGAGATCTTTGCCCAAGTCTTTCAGGTTTCCTTGGTTATGAGGTAGGGGGATAGGAAGATGGGAGAATGGAGGAATTATTACCATTACCTATTACCCATTACCTATTCCCTAAAATGGAATTTCATCTTCTTCCAAGGGTTGAATATCCGCAGGAGGTGGAGCAACCGGAGCCGGAGTGGGTAGGGGACGCGGAGCAGCCGGAGCGGGAGTGGAAATGGGAGTGACGTTATCCGGTATGCTGGCCGTTGCTCCTACCGCCGCTAAGGGTTTCATGGCAACGGGTTCTCCATGCACATTATAAATTCGGGAAACCACTAACTCTGCCCGTTTTTCCTTAAATCCCTCTGGGCGATCGAATGTATTCATTCTCAGGCTACCTTGCAAAATCACCTGATCGCCTTGATGATACCCTTGGGCAATTTCCGTCGCTAAATTTCCCCATCCCACCACCTTTAATTTATGGGGTGGATCTTCTGCCCGCACTGCCGAGAACTCGACTAACATCTCCGTGACCGGAGTCTCATCTGGTGTATAGCGCAGTTGAGGGTCTTGAATAATTTGGGCCATTAAAATGCAACTGTTCATGCCAACTTGAAGAAAAATTCATCATTAGCACAATTCTAGCGAATTGCAGCCCGATCCATTAAAATTTCTGACGTTAAGATAGGGGCCTGACTTTCTTGAGGGCAAAAACTGCTGTAATGCTATAGTCAGGGGTGGAAGACAAGATTAAAGCCGATGCAAACTTACCCTTTAGGCAATACGGAGATTCAGATGACCCCCATTATTATGGGGACTTGGCAAGCGGATAAAAGTATGTGGGCCGGTACGGATGAGGAGGAACTGCTTCAAGCCCTCAAAGGGGGGTATGAAGCGGGGATAACGACGGTCGATACGGCCTCAGAATATGGGAATGGAGAGTCTGAGCGTCTGGTGGGCAGAGCGCTGGCAGATGTGCGCGACCAGATGGTTTTTGCGACTAAGTTATGGGTGAGTGATTTTCGCTATGATGCGGCGATCGCCGCCTGCGAGCAGTCCTTGCAGAACTTACAAACAGATTATATTGATTTATATCAATTGCATTGGCCCTCTGGAAGTTGGGGGAGTGACCTTGTACCGATCGCCGAAACCATGCAAGCGATGGTGGATTTAAAGCAACAGGGCAAAATTCGGGCGATCGGGGTGTCTAATTTTTCTGTGGCGCAAATGGAAGAAGCGCGGCAATATGGCCCGATTGAAAGTTTACAACCGCCCTATTCTCTCTTTTGGAGAGCCATTGAAGCGGAAATTCAGCCCTATTGCATGAAACAGAATTGGTCAATTCTCGCCTATTCCTCCCTCTGTCAAGGACTGCTCACGGGGAAATTTGGCCCGGATCATCAATTTCCCCCTGGCGATCATCGGGCAAAAAACAAGCTCTTTGTCCATCGAGAGCATTATCAACGGGTACAAAATGCCCTAGAACAATTACGCCCCATTGCCGCCCGCAAAGAGTGTACCTTAGCACAACTGGCTCTAGCATGGTTAATTGCCCAACCCCGCACCCATGCGATCGCCGGTTTCCGCAATCTTCAGCAAGTGCAAGATAACGCCAAAGCCGCAGAAATTCAGCTTTCAGAGGAAGAGCAGCAGGAAATTTCGGCGATCGGCTCCACCGTTACCGATCGCCTAGAATATGACCCCGTTCTCTGGGCTTTTTAAGTGGGTCAAGCTAGTTGTCATGGCGAGGGTTTTCCGGCGATCGCCATGACCCCGGTTTAATCTTACCCATTACCGATTACCGCGCGTTTCGGCATCCAACATGAGCATGTCCGCCAAGCCTAAAGCGCTGTATCTTCAAGAAATTTATGGGTCGCCCGGGATTCGAACCCGGAACTAATCGGTTAAAAGCCGAGTACTCTACCGTTGAGTTAGCGACCCTTGTTCATAAAACTGAACCTTAACTAAGGTAGCACAAAATTTGAGAAAAGGTCAAGGTCTGGAAATTTTTTTTCTGGACTGAGATTAAGGGCGGTAGACCGGTAGGGTGAAGTGGAAGCAACTGCCCTGATTATCGAGAGATTCGACCCAAATTTGACCGTAATGGGCGCGAATAATGCGCTGACACAGGGATAGGCCAATACCGTAACCATCTGTAGTGCGATCGCGCTCCAAGCGAAAGCGGTCTTCAAAAATCTTTTCCTGTTTCTCAGGAGGAATCCCCGGCCCCGTATCACAAAAGCTCACCTGAATCTTCTGGGTCGTGCGGTGCATAATAGAAACCTTGATCGAACCCTCTGGAGGCGTATATTTAATTGCATTGTCCAACAAATTGGTGATCACTTGCTCAATTCGCTGGGGATCGGCATAGACCAGGGGTAAATCTTGGGGCAGATCGGTTTCCAAATTGAGGGACTTTTGCTGTAATGGTTCATCGAAATTCTTTAATACCGTCTTACATAACAGTTTCAATTCAATTTTCTCCGGGTGAACCTGGATTTGCGTATTACTGCCTTTAGCCACTTGGAGAATATCCGTAATCATGCGGTCAATCGCCTTAATTTGAGTACGCGCATGTTTCAGCAATTGAGTCGTTAGAGTTGCAGTAAACCGGGACGCTCGGCTATCTTCTGCACTATAGCCAATTTCTAGAGTTTCAACGGCTAGAGCCGCCGCCGTTAAGGGATTTCGCAGATCGTGGGCTAACATAGCAATAATCCGGTCTTTAAACTGTAATTGCTCTTTTAGCTCTGCGGTCTCTTGGCGCAGCAGAAAAATTTCATCCGATAAGCGCAGCAATTCAGCAGAATAAGCAATAGAGGCACTCAGTTGTGACGATTCAGACCCAACTAATTCTTCCTGCTCCAAATACTCTTCAACCGACTGCACCCAGCGCGGCCACCAATTATCAATTAAATTCGTTAAATTACTCCCAGCTAAGGTTTGCTTCGGTTGGGGATGAATTTTAATTAACGCTGGAGTAGCCACCACCTTAAAGTTTTCCGCTAATTGGGGTTGTTCGCTCACATCCACAACCATTAGCTCAAAATCGAGATCTTGGGCCAGATTACGAAGATAACAACGGATTTGCCGAATTTGTTCTCCTGCATAGGGACGCTTATCAACAAATAAGAGGAGTTGAAGAGGAGGATCGGGTTTGAGGGGCTGTTTGGAAGTGGCCTGCATCATGAGGGATAAAGATGACCAATCTTTAGATTCACTTAAGATTCTAATGGATAGATTTACGAAATGCGGGAATTTTAGGCGAATTTTAGAGCCAAAGTGCTAGATGAGGAAACTTAACAAGACGAAATATCACAAAAGACGGGGGTTCGGTATGATGGATGTCTTAGCATCAATCAATTATAAAGTTAGTACACATCACTATCCATGACCGCCGTCCTTGCGATTAACAACGCCCATAAACTCTCTTCTCCTCGGTTAGAAATGCCTCCCCGTCTGCTATTGGGTGCGGGGCCATCCAATGCTGACCCAAGGGTAATTGAGGCCATGAGTCGTCCCCAAGTGGGTCACCTCGATCCCTGTTTCCTGAAGTTGATGGAAGAGATTCAAGAGTTACTGCGCTATACCTTTCAGACCGATAATAGCTTAACGATTCCTGTCAGTGGAACCGGTAGCGCAGCGATGGAAACCACTTTTGCCAATACGATAGAACCCAATGATGTGGTTTTGGTCGCCGTTAAGGGGTATTTTGGTCGCCGTATGGTGGATATGGCGGGTCGGTATGGGGCGGATGTGCGGCAAATTGACAAGCCATGGGGAGAGGCGTTTTCCCTGGAGGAATTGCGTAAGGCTCTTTCTACCCATCGTCCTGCAATTTTGGGTATTGTCCATGCGGAAACTTCAACGGGGGTTCGTCAACCGTTGGAAGGACTGGGGGACTTATGTCGAGAATTTGACTGCTTGCTGGTGGTAGATACGGTAACGAGTTTGGGCTGTTTTCCCTTGTTTATCGATGATTGGAAAATTGATTTGGCTTATAGCTGTAGCCAAAAAGGCCTGAGCTGTCCTCCGGGAGCTTCTCCCCTGACTATGAATCAACGGGCTTTAGATAAGATCCATAAGCGACAAACCAAGGTGGCTAATTGGTATTTGGATGTGTCGTTGGTGAGTAAATATTGGGGGCAGGAGCGCACCTATCACCACACGGCTCCGATTAATATGAATTATGCTCTGTATGAGGCTTTATGTCTGGTGGCTGAAGAGGGCTTAGAGTCTCGATGGGAACGACATCAGAAAAATGCCCAAATGCTCTGGGATGGGTTGGCTGAATTAGGGTTAACTTGTCATGTGCCCAAGGAGTTCCGTTTACCGACGCTGACGACGGTTCGGGTTCCAGATGGGGTACAAGAAGCCGAAATTCGTCGCCAATTGCTGGATCAGTATAATATTGAGATTAGTGGCGGTTTGGGCGATTTGGCCGGTAAGGTTTGGCGGATTGGTTTGATGGGCCATAATAGCCGTCCGGAGAGTATTGAACGGTTGTTGAGTGCTTTGGGTGAGTTGTTACCGAGTCGTTAATCGTTCCAGTTGTTGGTTTTTTAAGGTAGGGGAGGCTACCCCTGCCTTTTTCTGTCATTGACAAGAGAAGAATGGCCGATCTACAAGAGTATTTACAGTGGGTCACCTCTCAAAGTTTAGAGGCGAAAAAGGATTGGTATTCATCGGTGGCTGAAGCTTACGATCGCACTCGGCCTCGGTATCCAAAAATTTTACTCGATCGCGCCCTAGACTGGGGAGTGTTGTCTTCTGATTCACGGGTTTTGGAAATTGGATGTGGCCCCGGAACCTTGACATTCGACCTGAGAGAGATTACGGATTCAATTGTGGCGATTGAACCGAGTATGGCCGCTTATGAAATGGCCCGCAAAAAGGGTGAAAGGGTTGCTAATGTGCGGTTTGTCAATTCCACGTTTGAAGAGTGGAACCCGCAGGGGGAAAGGTTTGATGCGGTGGTGGCGGCCTCTTGTTTTCATTGGATATCCCCAGAAGGGCGCGATCGCAAGATCGTCGAGTGTTTACACCCCCATGGGTATCTGATATTACTGTGGAATAGTCCACCCCGACCGGAACCGAAAGTGTGTCATATTCTGGATCGGATTTATGAACGCTACGATCGCGCCCTCAGCCATTTTAATCATTTAGACGATCACCAACGAAGTTTAGACCAGTTAGGGGAAACACTGAGGAATTCTGAGGTGTTCGATCATTTCCAGTGCGATCGGGCGATCGGCGATCGCCCATATACCATTGACAGCTACCTAGGCTTGTTAAGCACCTTGTCGCCGTATATTGTCATGGAACCTCAAAAGCGCGATCGCCTCTTTGCAGAGATCCAGCACAGTTTACAAGCTCAGGGAATCGAACAGTTTCACACCTCCTATCTCTCGGTGATTCAAGTGGTGTCACTAAAATCTTAAAAAGGGTTTGGAAACCCCCCGAACCCCTTGCTCATCTCCTCAAGACTTAAAGACACCTTTGATATAAAATATGGGGGAAGCAATCACAAAAGCAGAAATAATCAAGGCAAAAGCATCAGACAAAAATAGCTGGATCTGCAATAAACCTAAAATACCCCCAATAATCACCCAATGTTTGAAACATTTTTTCTCTTGGAATTCTGGATGATCGCGCATCAAGTTCCGCACGAACATAAACCCCAATGCTGTTAGAAAACCCAAAATAGTGTTGAGTAGTACAATCCTGGCTGTGAAGACAAAAGACATTAAACCAAACAATAGCACATCTAACCAAAACTCTTTCTTTTCCAGTTGGGAGATCCAGAACTTTTGATCTGGGTAATAGGAGATTTTTTGTTTAGCTCTATCTAGCCATAAGAATTCTGAGGATGATGTTAAGTTAATAATATGTTTCCATTCTGGCATCGGCTGATCGCTCAATCGACCATAAATTTTCACGGTTTCTATGCCAGTTAAGGAAAAGCGATCGATAGTTTCCTCAATTTTCTTGACGAGATAAGTATAATTAATTGGCGTGTCTAGATTGCGAATTAAAAATAGGGTGACGTGCTTTTTCCCCCAATACAGTTGTAGTTTAACCCAATAAGGATCTAGAGTAGCTTTTAAGGCATTTTCTAGCTCGGTTTTTATGTCTGAAGTTTGTAGGGTAGTTTGGGGTTGGGCAGTTAGGGCAGATGAAGCATTTGGGGCAAGGGCAAGAGCATCGTCTGAACTTGACTCATCCTTTTCTATTTCTAAGGGCGAAAATCCTGCTGGTTCTGCATCGGAAGAAGGATTAAGTTGGGTAATAATTGCCTTGGGGGATTGATAGCGATATTTAGTCGCTGTGTGAATCATTTTATCCAGGATTTGGCTTAACTCTGGATTGAGGGGTTGTTTAAGATAGTCTTTCCATGCCCAACGATTTTCGCCACTGTCAAAGAGATCAAAGGGAGGAATTTGGGTAAGGAGATGGAGACAAGTGACCCCTAAACTATAAATATCGCTGTTATAGGTGGCTTTACCGAGGAGTTGTTCGGGGGCAGTATATGCGGCACTACCGATGATGGTTCCGGTTTGTTGTTGGGAGGTGAGATGGACGTATTTGGCTGCGCCAAAATCGACTAGAAATAGTTGTCCATCTTCTTGACGACGGATGATGTTATCGGGTTTAATGTCGCGGTGGATGATGTGGCGATCGCCGATAAATTGTAGAACGGGCAGTAAATCAGTCAGTAGTTGCTTGATTTTCTCCTCGCTAAAGGCTCCGGTTTCTGCCAGTTCTTGGGTTAAAGTGGGGCCGTTAATGTATTCTTGAACCAGATATTGGCGATCGCCTTCCGTAAAATAGGCGTAGAGTTGGGGAATCTGGGGATGTTCTCCCAAGGGTTCGAGCTGGATGGCTTCTCGACGGAATAGTTCCGCCGCTTTGGTGCTGTTTTGAGTTCCCTGTTGTTGGGGTAAAAACTGTTTAATCACGCAATGGGGGCGTGACGGTTTATGCTCATCGATCGCCAATAGGGTTCGCCCAAACCCCCCTGCACCCAAGGGACGCAGCGCCCGATAGCGATCGCCCACCAGCAGTTTTGAGCCACAACTTTGACAAAATCGCGCTTCATCAGGATTATGGGGAGTTTTGCAGGCTAGGTTAAAGCAGTAGCTCATGGGGGAATTAGGGAATAGGGAATAGGGAATAGGGAATAGGGAGGATGGGGAGATGGGGGAGATTGGGAGAATGGGAAGGATAGCCTCTTGCCTCTTGCCTCCCCCCCCTCTTGCCTTTTGCCTTTTGCCTATTACCCATTATCGTTAAGTTGGAATCAACTCTCCTGGACGTAACTTGGCCCATTTTCCTTGTTCTCGCTTAAAACTTTCACATCCGACTACATCCCACTCCATCTCAATTTCATCTCCCTGATGGCGGATATTGACATTAATTTCGGGGTTGATGGCTTCAAAATCGGGATTTTCAGTTAGATGGGGTTGTTGGTGTTGACCTTCCACGGCATGATAGGTAAGGCAACGGTCTACATATTCGCAATTGACACAAATGCACATAATCCAACATCAAGCTAAAACGTCACAATAGAAAAAGAGAAGGATAAAGCAGGCTCCTCTTCCCTCGCCCTTTTTGCTAATCTAACGTATTCCTTCTTCAGATTGCCCAAAAGTGTTCAAATTGTAATCAACATGCTTGACCTCACTGTAGCTGCTCTTAGTCCAGAAACTTGGCCCTTTGGTTTAGAATGGCTTCCTGAAGATACCTGTCTGGTTGGGGGAGCGGTGCGGGATGGCTTGCTGCAACGGCAACGGGATTATCTCGATCTGGATTTTGTGCTGCCGGAGAAGGCGGTAGAAACGGCTCGTCAGATTGCCCGATTTTATCAGGCTGGGTTTGTGGTGTTGGATGCCGGGCGGCAAATTGCGCGGGTGGTGTTTGAAAAGGCAACAGCAGATTTTGCCCAGCAGGAGGGGGAAACGCTACAGATTGACTTAAAGCGGCGGGATTTTACGATTAATGCGATCGCCTATAATCCCTTTACGCGCACCCTAATCGATCCTCTAGACGGCTGTCAAGATTTACAGCGTCAACTGATCCGTATGGTGTCAGCGCAAAATTTGGCCGACGATCCCCTCAGACTCCTGCGGGCCTATCGCCAGGCGAGTCAACTGGGGTTTAGTCTCGACCGGGAAACCCAAGAAACCCTAATCGCCTTAGCGCCAAAATTGGGCCAGGTGGCAGCCGAACGAGTACGGATGGAGTTGGGGTATTTACTCAATTTACGGTCGGGGAGTGAAGCCCTGGAAAAGGCTTGGAAGGATGGGGTGTTAACGGGTTGGTTTCCCCACACCTGTGCCGAGCGGGTGACTCAGGTGCATCAGGTGGATGAGATTGTGCAGGAGTTTGGCGATCGCTGGCCCCCATTATGGGAACACTTTAATCGCCCCATTTTGGCCAGTCAACCCACGAATGGCATTAGTTTAGCCAAGCTCATCCTGTTTATTGCTCCAGAGATCGAGAAAGCAGAGGACGAACTGAAAGCGCTGAAATTGAGTCGCGCTGAAATTCGGGCGGCGATCGCCGTTTTGCAACGATTACCGGATATCTTGCACCCGGAACAGATGAGCTTGCGAGACCAGTATTTTTTCTTTAATGCGATCCGTCTCGTTTTTCCGACTCTGATACTGTTAGCGCGGGTGAAAGGCGTGGATATAGAGGCGATCGCGCCCTTGTGCGATCGCTACCTCAACCCCGAAGATCCTGTGGTTTATCCCCAACCGCTTCTGGGTGGCAATACCTTAATTGCAGCACTCAATTTACCCAAGGGCAAGTTAATCGGTCAATTATTAACAGAAATTCAGATCGCCCAAATTGAAGGTAAGGTGACCACGGAAGCTGAGGCGATCGACTTTGCCCAACGTTGGCTCAAACCCGTTCAACCTAATATAGCGCGAAGCGCTAGGGAATAGGGAATAGGGAATAGGGAATAGGGTTGTGGTAGCTTTGAGCCTTTAAGACTGTACACCATAACATCGCGAAGCGCTGTAATTGTTAATTGATACCTTTACCCTTGCGAATTAGCCAGCGTATCAAACCGATCGCCGGTTTCACTAGCGCTGCAAAACATAAAGCCACGCCGATACTGAGCAAAAATGCGATGGTAAAGTGAGCTACGCAAGGGTTTCTGGTCTACGCAGGGGGTTTCTGGGGGCTGCGCTGCGATAGAATAGGAAAGAGCCACGACAAACCCAGCCTCTGCAAAAAATAATTGTTAATTGTTCATTGTTAATTGTTCATTGCCACATTGTTCATTGCCATGGATGCCTACCTGAACCCGATCCAACAACTGCTCACTTGTCCCGATGGGGACGAGGGACGGATACTGAACGAGAACCGCGAATGGGTGAATGGGGAGTTTCTCCTGGTGTGTGAGATTATCGCGGAGCAGATGGAGCAGGAAGGGAGGGAGAATGAGGCGCAGTGGTTGCGGCAACTGGTAAGGAAAGTCTCAAGAAGAGAAGCCTAAAAACCGTGATTAAAGGATTTCCTAAACTCTATAAAGTGACGTTGCGCCTGTTCACCTATCACTTGCAAAAGGGCAGTTCAACCAACTATGAGCGAATTCATATCAGCCGTTCAGATATTCAATCTTATTATGATGTACTCTTAAAAGAGTATCATGCTAGTGATTCCCAAGGCGTGCCTCTTCAGATTCAGTGGCGCTCAGATGAACCTAAATCACCCTTTGATCTGTTAGATATCGCTGCCACAAATGGCCGGCACATACAAAATTTTATTCTCGCATGGCAGCCTCCGTTTAAGGGTTTTTTCTATCCCCAATTGTTTGATGATAGTTACATTGGCTCATTTACGTTCTATTTACCTGACTTAAGCGGTAAAGATGGATTAAGTGTTGCAGAATTAAAGGCTCTAAAACCTTCGATTCATTTTTTTAGCGGCACAACAGTTAGCGTGAATGATGATCTAGAGCAACAAAAACTTTGCCAAATCTTAAGAACGGCGTTTTTAGGTAAAACTCTAATCCTCAGTGCCCAACTCAGGGAAGATCCGGAAGATTCAACCCAATTTGCCCAAATGTGTTTACTGAGTTTATTAGGGTTGTCTTCTCTACCAGAAGCCCTGCCCTTAAGAAATCGTTGGCGATTTTTTAATGGGTATGTTTATGAGTTTTGCAGCCCAGAACAGGATAGTTATTATGGTAAAATATGGTTGTTTCTGACGTTCCGTGAAAACAGTATTACCCGATTGGATAAATCCCAATTTGAATGGAGCGAATTATTTCTCTACGATTATAAGAACTTCGGCAACTATCAAGATAGTCAGGCAGAATATCAGGAAGGATTAAATAATATCGAGAAAATTGAAGCAATTATTCAGCAATTTCCGAGTAATATCTCCGATGATAAACGACTCGATTTATCCCCAGAGCAGCTTAACCAGCTTAAGGGAAACTTGAAGAGGCTGCTGGATATTTCCCTGTCCTATTCGCAAACTCTGCGGAGTTTAGCCAATTTCCACAATACTATTGATATCCATCGGCAGAATTATGAGCAGAAAATTATCTATATTGAGAATATTACAGACAGTAATTTAACCGCAACGCTGAAGTTTGCCGATCGCAACTTCCGCCAGTACCAAAAACAAATCACCGCTAACCTAACCTATCTGGGGGAAGGCTCGCGCCTGTTGGATACGGCGATCGCCACGATTCGCGGTTTAGTCGAGATCGAACAAGCAGAAGGCGATCGCATCCTACAAGACGAAATTCAGGCGATCGGGGTGGGAATCACTGCGGGGGCGATCGTTGCTTCCACGTCTGGTTTAATGCTCGAACCCTGGGAATTACCGAATCCCCAAAAGCCAGATCAACTGCCCCATCCCTTTCTCATTGCTTTACTCGTGAGTTGTATTTGTTCTGTCGGCGCTTGGAAAATTGCCCAAAAGAGGATTAAACATCGGCGTAATATCAAGTCCAATTAAACAGTTGTCATGGCGATCGCCTAGAATACCTACTATGAATACCTAATTGTAGATACAGCAGTTTGATTAAGTCCAACTTCTGAGCAACCCGGTTCTTATTCCAAAACGCGAACTTCTATCACACTGCCATTAAAGTTATAAGTAAATCCTTCTAACTCCACAGGAGTCCCAATTTTAAGCTTACTATTGCCCAAAACTACACCGTTATCAGTAATTTGAGCATTTCCAGTGAGGGTCATTAACATATCGAGGGAAAATTCACTTTCTGGCCTCGGATCGCTCAATCCTTGGACTGTACCATCCGGTTGAGGCACAATGACGCGACGTTCTAAGCGTTCCACAGATTTAACCGTTACCCTTCCATAGGGTTGATTGCGGATGACAATATTGGTGGTCTGAGTGTCTCGGAACTCTTGCACCAAATCTTCTGGACTCCGCACGCTTAATCCCCGGACAATGACATCCACTTCCACTGGTTTGGTCGTTACTCCCACTTGGGCAACCGATCCAGAGGTTCCTGGGTAGAAGAAAATGCCGAATAAGACTAGGCCAATAACGACGAGAGCGCCGAGATCGAGAATGGAGAGCTTGCCAAATAACCGACCTTTTGAATCTAACAGTGCCATAGGGAGATGGAAATGGAAACAGATAATCTTGGCTCAGGATAGCATGAATAATAGCACAACGAATATATAGCAAACCTAAATGAGTTGTGTAATGGCTTCCCCTCATCCCCCTACCCCCTTCTCCCACGGGAGAAGGGGGAAAAAGTCCCTCTCCCGTGGGAGAGGGATTGAGGGAGAGGGCATTTCCCGTTGCACAACTCATTTAGACTAGCTATAAAGCCGTCCTTTTAGGACGGGGTTTCTACCCAAATTTTTCGATAAAGCGATCGAGTTTGGCGATCGCCTCTTCTTTTTCTGACTCGGATAGAAATGAACTGAGAAAGGAGTTTTTCGCCAGTTGATATAAGTCTTGTTGACTCAAGTCTAGGGCTTCATAGATGGCCATAAAGTTTTCTTGTACATACCCCCCAAAGTAGGCGGGATCGTCGGAGTTGACGCTCACTTGCAGGCCTGCGTCTAATAACTGTTTAATGGGATGTTGCTTCAGGGTTTCAAAAACGCAGAGCTTAATATTGGAGAGGGGACAAACGGTGAGGGGGATTTGGTGTTCTTTGAGCCACTCCATCAGTTTAGGGTCTTCTGGCGATCGCACTCCATGGTCAATGCGGGCAACTTTTAGTAACTCAATCGCTTCCCAGATATACTCAGGTGGCCCTTCTTCCCCTGCGTGAGCAACGGTCAAAAATCCCTGCGCTCTGGCTCGGTCAAACACGGCGGTAAACTTAGAGGGAGGATGACCCTGTTCGGAAGAATCTAAACCCACCCCAATAATCCAATCTTGATAAGGAAGGGCTTCTTCCAGGGTTTTCATCGCGTCTTCGGCACTCAAATGACGTAAAAAACACAGAATGAGATGAGAAGATATGCCCAGTTTTTGTTTCCCGTCCACCAAGGCTTGATGGATGCCTGTAATTACAGTTTCAAAGCTAATTCCTCTCTGGGTATGGGTTTGGGGATCAAAGAAAATTTCTGTATGGTGTACGCTTTGCTGGTGGGCCCGTTGCAGATAAGCCCAAGTAAGGTCATAAAAGTCCTGCTCTGTACGGAGGACATTGGCTCCCGCATAGTAGAGATCGAGAAATGATTGTAAGTCTTGAAACTGATAGGCCTGATGGGCAGCTTCTATGGAATCATAGGGAAGAGAGATCTGGTGGCGATCGGCTAAAGCAAACATTAATTCCGGTTCTAAAGATCCTTCAATATGAATGTGTAATTCCGCTTTGGGTAAGTCTCGAATCCAGTCGCAAATCATGACCAATACTCCTGGTTATTGGGTGAAGATAAATCGGTTTGGGCTAGTTAATACCATTTCTACTTCTTCATTATGCAACACTTCAGCTCTGTAAAGCCCCTTGTTTAAGGGACTTTGGGGGATCTATAACCTTGCATTCTCACCAAGAAATGGGATAAGGTGGGCAGGCTCTGCTGGTAGAAGTTGAATCCTGTTGCTTATCCTCCTGCCCACCCTACAATAGAAGGGAAATTGGGAGGAACACAACGATGAGTTACGATTTTGATTTATTTGTGATTGGTGCAGGTTCCGGGGGAATTGCCACCGCTAGACGAGCTGCTGAATATGGCGCAAAGGTGGGGATTGCAGAATTCGATCGCCTGGGGGGAACTTGCGTGAACCGAGGCTGTATTCCCAAAAAACTAATGGTACATGCTTCCCATTTTCCCAGTTGGTTTGAAGATAGCCAAGGCTATGGCTGGAGTGCGGTGGAAAGTCATCTGGACTGGACAAAAATGATCGGCGCGGTGAATGGGGAAGTCGATCGCCTGAATGGGGTATATCAAAGAATGTTAGAGAAGTCTGAGGTGAAGGTATACCGCAACTATGCCGAGTTTGTCGATCCTCATACCCTGAAGGTTGGCGAAGAAACGGTAACGGCGGATAAAATTTTGATTGCTGTGGGAGGGAAACCGGTTAAACCGGATATTCCGGGGATTGAACATACCTTAATTTCCGATCAGATTTTCCAGCTTACGGAGCAACCCAAACGGGTGGTGATTTTGGGCGGGGGATATATTGGTGTTGAGTTTGCCTGTATTCTCCATGGATTGGGAACGGAAGTGACGGAAGTCATCCGTCGGGAGCATATTCTTCATGGGTTTGATGAGGATATTCGCACCCATATTCAGTCGGAAATGGAGCGTCATGGGGTTCGAGTTTTGAATAAGAGTGTGATTACTCAAGTGGAAAAAACCGATGAAGGTTTAGCGGTGACCATTGAGCGCGAAAATGAACAGGATATTGTCATTGTAGATGCGGTGGGGATCTCGGCTACCGGACGCAAACCCAATATAGAGAAATTGGGGTTAGATAAAGTGGGGATCAAAGTCGAGAAAGGGGCGATCGCCGTGGATGCCAATAGTCGCACCAATATCGAGCATATTTACGCCGTCGGAGACTGTACGGATCGGGTGAATTTAACTCCGGTTGCCATTGGTGAAGGCCGCGCCCTTGCTGATACCCATTTTGGGGGCAAACCTCGGCAGATGGCTTATGATAATATCCCCACAGCCGTCTTTTCCCATCCTGAAGCGGGAACGGTAGGGTTAACGGAAGAAGAAGCCCGCGCCCAATATGGAGACAAAATTAAGGTTTATCGGGCTAAATTTAAGCCCCTTTATCATACGGTGAGTGGCCGGGAAGACCGCACGTTAATGAAATTAGTGGTCAATGAAGAAACCGATAAAGTCTTAGGAGCGCATATGGTAGGAGAACATGCGGGAGAAATTATCCAAGGAGTGGCGATCGCCCTCAAAATGGGAGCCACCAAAGCCAACTTTGATGCCACCGTCGGCATCCACCCCAGTGCCGCCGAAGAATTTGTCACCATGCGCTAATTCCCAAACCTGACAGGTGAAGGGATTCTATTCATTCGTTAAGAATCTTTAAGGAATTGAGCCAGTGATTGGGGGGTCTAACCCCCTTTTTTTCTGAAAAAGGTCAGTTAAGATCGATCTATAGATTTCATCAGGTTTCGATGTCTTCCGGAAGAAAATTAAGGATATAATCTGAAAATCTTAAGGATCGTTTTTTAAATCTCAAGCAAAAACTCTTGCGGATCGCTTAATCCAAACTTCAAATAAAAATCCGTAGTTGTTCGGTTAGAGATAAAACCGAAAAGAAACTAAACTGGTTATATTGGGACTCCTCTCCTGACTGGTCTGCGGATCGGCCAGGGTAAGGCCCTAATAGAGATTGTTTAGATCTCAAAAGCGCCTCCATGTCCATCGTATAACCTAGGTCATCCAAAGTGAAAAGAAACACTCATTTATCAAAAGCTATCCACAACTTAGCTGCTTTAACCTTCGTGGCGACTCTGGGTTGGCAAAGTGCCTCAACTGCTCTTCCCAAACCCAGTTTTGAAATTGCCCAAGCCTTTAATCCTCCAGGGAGAGGAGCGCCCCCCAGAACCGCAGATGTGGGAACCCGTGGCTGTAGTGTTTCGGAAGGGAATAGCCAACCGTTAACGGCTTTAATTCCGGTCAAAGATTTAGCCCTAACTCTAGAGAGCCATCCGACCTTGTTCTGGTATGTGCCCAAAGCTGAAGGTAAAACGCTGCAATTTACCTTACTCGACAAAAACGACGAAACGATTATTTACGAGAAAGAAGTCCCTGCCCCTTCTGAATCTGGAATCGTTAGTATTGAGTTATCCAAAGCAGAAACAGAAGGGTTAAAAAACAATGAACTTTATCATTGGTATTTATCCATAGTCTGCGATCCTCAAGACCGTACCGGTGATATTATCGTAGACGGTTGGATCGAACGGATGGAAGCCAACGCCGATCTCAAAGCTCAAATTCAACAAGCTAATCCAGAAACACTGCCTAAACTCTATGCGGAGTCCGGAATTTGGCATGATGCCCTATCAGCCATGGCTAAGTTGTATCATGAAAATCCCCAAAATGGGGCGATCGCCAGCCAATGGCAAACCCTGCTCCGTTCTGTTCAACTCGATGCCTTTGCCCAAACCCCTATTCTTTCACCGAGTGAATCCGAATAATTAATTATGTCCCTGCGGATAAACGGATTGAATCCCCTGCTTGCCCTTTCTCTATGGTTATGCGGCAGCTATTTCCAGATTGCCCAAGCCCAAACCATTCTACCGGCTGCTGATGGTACAGGAACCACGGTCATTCCCCAGGGGAATCAATTTTATATCCAAGGGGGGAGTCCCTCGGCTGATGGGGCGAACCTGTTTCATAGTTTTACCCAATTTGGCCTTAACCCTCATCAGGTGGCCAATTTTTTATCGACACCGGGAATAGAGAATATCTTCAGCCGCATTAATGGGGGCAGTCCTTCCACCATTAATGGGTTAATCCAGGTTTTGGGGGGAACCTCAAATCTCTATCTGATTAATCCTGCGGGGATTATTTTTGGCCCCAATGCTCAACTGAACGTTCCCGCCGCATTTCACGCTACAACCGCTACGGGCATCGGTTTTGGTCAAAATCAATGGTTGGATGTGTTTGGGGACAATAACTGGCAAATTTTGACCGGTACACCCAATGAATTTAGGTTTGATGGAGCGACTCCGGGGGGCATTCTGAATTGGGGCAATTTAACCGTGAGTCCGGGTGAAAATTTGAGCTTAACCGGGGGCACGGTGATTAACCTGGGAACGCTCAACGCACCAGGGGGTACAGTGACTCTGGGGGCAGTTCCGGGCAATCATACGCTCAGGATTTCCCAAGAGGGCCATTTACTCAGTTTAGAAATTCCAGTGGGCGATCGCCAGTCGGTTCCCTTTAACCCCCTCTCTGTTCCCCAACTGCTCACGGGAGGGACACTCACCCACCATGCGTCACAAATCGAGGTGAATGCCCAGGGACAGGTGGTGTTATCCGGTTCTCAGATTACAGTACCAGAAAATCCGGGAGTGGCGATCGCCTCCGGAACCCTAGATGTTTCCCATACCCAACCCACCCTCAACCCCGGAACCATCAACCTCATCGGCACTCAAGTCGGTGTCATTGACGCAACCCTTGATGCATCCAGTCCCCAAAATGGCGGTCAAATTCACATCGGCGGCTCATTTCAAGGCAAAGGCCCCCTCCCCAATGCCCAACAAACTTTAATTAATCCCCATTCCCAAATTCGCGCCAATAGTCTAGAGCAAGGAAATGGGGGAGAAATCATCATTTGGTCAGATGGAACCACCCAATTTTACGGCACAGTAGAAGCACGAGGCGGAGAAACGGGAGGAAATGGCGGATTTGTAGAAATTTCCGGTAAAGAAACCCTCACGTTTTCCGGCACAGTAGATGTCAGCGCCCCCAGTGGAGAATGGGGAACCCTCTTACTCGATCCAGAAAATATTACCATTGCTAATAGCTCTTTCTCTGTGCCTTCAGAAGTCGAGGATGAGTTGCCCACCATTGGCTTTAATGATTTTGCAGGAGATGATATTACGATTGCGGCCGAAGTTTTAGAACAACAAACCGGCAATATAGAACTGCAAGCCACCAATAATATTACCATCTCTAGGGGCGTTTCCCTGAATTTTGTCGAAGGGGGATCGATTACCTTTACAGCCGATGCAGATGGGGATGATAATGGTTCATTTAGGATGAGCTTGTCTTCAACTATTACCGCTCCCGGTCGAGATATTAATATTTCTGGAGCCAGTATTAGTCTGGGGAACTTGAGTACAAGGAGCAATAATGAGCCAGGGGGAGATATTTCTTTAACAGCTTCGGCGGGAAATATTACAACAGGAGATTTGAATACCAGGAGTAATAATGGCTCAGGAGGCAATATTTTTATTACTGCTCCTACGGGAAATATTACGACAGGAGATTTAGAGGCGAGGAGTAATAATAGCCCAGGGGGGAATATTATCTTGAAAACTCAACAAGGGAATATTCTTACAGAAGATATTGATTCAAGCTCAAACAATGGAGATGGTGGTGATGTTACCTTGAAAATTGAAGAAGGAGACATTATTACAGAAGATATTGATTCAAGCTCAAATAATGGGGATGGTGGTGATATTACGTTACAAACTCAAGAAGGGAATATTACCCATGGAGACTTAGATGCGAGTTCAAATAATGGCACGGATGGCACAATTACTGTTCAAGTAACACTATCACCAGCACCGACTCCTGCACCGACTCCTGCACCAACTCCTGCACCGACACCAGCGCCATCACCAGCACCGACTCCTGCACCGACTCCTGCACCAACTCCTGCACCGACACCAGCACCGA